>NZ_JBSHDN010000083.1:0-28797 GCF_053616335.1 Nocardiopsis sp. NPDC055824 | reverse complement strand
CGTTCGCGTACGGCGCGCGGGTGGAGTGGTCGTCGGTGTTCGGGCGGGGGGCGCGGGTGGTGGAGCTGCCGACCTACCCCTTCCAACGACAGCGCCTGTGGATGACCGGCGACCGCTCGCGCGGCGACGTCGCCTCCGCCGGGCTGGAGCCGGAGCAGCACCCCCTCCTCGGCGCCGCGCTGTCCCTGGCCGACACCGGGAGCACCCTCTTCACGGGCCGGGTCTCCCGCACCACCCACCCCTGGCTGCTCGACCACGCCGCCGGGGACAGCGTCCTCCTGCCCGGCACGGCGTTCCTCGAACTCGCCCTCAACGCGGGCGACCGCCTCGGCAGCCCCCATGTGGAGGAGATCGTCGTCCAGGCGCCCCTCCTCCTGCCCGAGAGCGGCGCCGTCCAGCTCCAGGTCCTCGTCGAGGCCGCCGACGGCCGGGGCCGACGCTCCTTCTCGGTCTCCTCGCGCCCGGCATCACGGACCCCCGACCTGGGGGACCGCCCCTGGACCCGCAACGCCGTGGGCACCCTCACCCCCGAACCCGACCGCGTCCCCGACGACCTCGGGTCGTGGCCGCCCCCCGGGGCCGAACCGGTCCCCGTCGGCGACCTCTACACCCGCCTCGGCGACATCGGCTACGACTACGGCCCGGCCTTCCGCGGCCTCACCTGCGCCTGGACCGACGGGGACGAGGTGTACGCCGAGGTCGAGCTGCCCGAGGCCCAGCGGTCCGACGCCGAGCGCTTCGGCCTGCACCCCGCGCTCTCCGACGCCGCCCAGCACGCCCTCGGCTGCGCCCCCTGGATGCCCACGGACGGCGTGCGCCTGCCCTTCTCCTGGAACGGCGTCACCCTGCACGCCACGGGAGCCACCTCCCTGCGCGTCCACGTCCGGCCCCTCGGCGCCGACGAGGTCGCCATGACCCTGGCCGACGCCCACGGCGCCCCCGTCGCCACCGTGGACTCCCTCACCCTGCGGGCCCCCACGGGAGGGCCGGGCGCCGCGACCGAGCCGGCGGACGACCTGTTCCACGTGGAATGGGTCGACACCATCGCCTCACCGTCCGCCGAACCCCAGGTCTGGGCCGTGCTGGGCGAGGACATCCTCGACAGCTCGACGGCGCTCACCGCCGCCGGGCACACCGTCCGCTCCTACGCCGACGCCGACGCCCTGACCCGGGCGCTCGACGCGGGAGCCCCGGTCCCGGACCGCGTCCTGCTGCCGAGGCTCTCCACGCCCCTCGCCCCGACACCGGACGACGTGCGCACCGCTCTCGTACAGGCGGTCGACCAGGCCCAGCGCCTCCTCGCCGACGAACGCGTCGCCGACGCGCGACAGGTCCTGCTGACCCACCGGGCCGTCGCCACCGGCCCCGGCGAGGACGTCCCCGACCTGGTGCACGCGCCTCTGTGGGGGTTCGTCCGGGCGGCCGGGCAGGAGCACCCCGGCCGGTTCTCCATCGTCGACACCGACGACCCCGGACGCGCCTCCGCGCTGCTGACCGCCGTCCTCAGCGGTGACGACGACCAGGTCGCCCTGCGCGGCGGAGCCGTCCTCACCCCCCGTCTGGCGCGCAGCGCCCGGGAGGCACTCCCCACCTCCTTCGGTGACGGCACGGTGCTGGTCACCGGCGCCACCGGCACCCTGGGCGGAGAGATCACGCACCACCTGGTCGACCACCACGGGGTCCGCGACCTGCTCCTGGTCAGCCGCAGCGGCCCCGACGCCGAGAGCGCGGCAGAACTGGAGGCCTCCCTGGCAGCCAAGGGCGTCGACGTCACCCTCGCCGCGTGCGACGCCTCGGACCGGGAGCAGCTGGCCGCCCTCCTGGCCGGCCGGCGGATCACCGCAGTGGTCCACGTCGCCGTCGCCCTGAACGACGGCCTGCTCACCTCGACCACCCCCGACAGCATCGAGGACGTGCTGCGGCCCAAGGTCGACGCCGCCTGGCACCTGCACGAACTCACCTCGGACCTTTCGGCGTTCGTCCTGTTCTCGTCCGTGGCCGGCACCCTGGGCAGCCCCGGACAGACCGGTTACAGCGCCGCCAACTCCTACGTCGACATGCTCGCCCACCACCGCCGCGCGCACGGGCTGCCCGCGGTGTCGCTGTCGTGGGGCATGTGGGCCCAGCGCAGCAGGACGACCGCCGCCCTCGACGAGGGCGACATCAGCCGCTACGCCCGCCTCGGCCTGGCCGGGCCGGTGGACACCGGACACGGACTCGCCCTGTTCGACGCCGCCCTCGCCACGGGCGTTCCCCACGTGCTGCCGGTGCCCATGGACCTGGCCGGCGCCCGTGCCAGGGCCGTTCGCACCGGGAAGGTCGCGACCATGCTCCGCGGCCTCGTCCGACCGCCCCGGCGGCGGGCCGGGGCAGCGGCGGAGACCGCCGGGAACCTCCGCGGCGCCCTGGCCCGCACCCCCGCCGACCAGCGGACGGACCTGGTGCTCTCCTTCGTGCTGGCCCGGACCGCCGAGGTGCTGGGCCACGCCGGCACGGGCGCGGTCGACGCCGACACCCCCTTCCTGGAGGTGGGCTTCGACTCCCTCACCGCCGTCGAACTGCGCAACCAGCTGGCGGCCGCCACCGGCCTGCGACTGCCCGCCGGGCTGGCCTTCGCCCACCCCACACCGCGCGCCCTGGCCGTCCACCTCCTGGAGGAGGTCGGAGACGGCAGGGGCGCCGCCCCCGCGCGGACCGAACCCCGACGGGCCCTCGACGGGTTGGCGGACCTGTTCGTGGAGGCCTGCGCCCAACGGCGGATCGCCGAGGGGATCGATCTGCTGTGGGCGGCGTCCCAGGTCAGGCCCGTCTTCACCGGCGTCCACGACGCACCCGTGACGCGGGGCCCCGTCCGCCTGTCCAAGGAGGGCAGCGGCACGAAACTGATCTGCCTGCCGTCCATCCTCATGATCTCCGGGGTCCAGGAGTACGCCCGTTTCGCCAACGGCGTGCGCGGGATGCGCGAGGTCGAGGTGATCCCCGAGCCCGGGTTCACCGACGGGGAGCCGCTGCCGGCCAGCATCGGCGCCGTCACCGAGGTCCTCGCCGACGCCGTTCTGGAGTGCGCGGGAGACCGGCCGTACATCCTGGTCGGACGCTCCTCCGGCGGGTGGGTGGCGCACGCCGTCCTCGAACGGCTCGAACACCTCCGGACGCTCGGAAGGGCGCGCACGCCGGAGACGCTCGCCCTGATGGACGCGCCCCACCCCACCGACCACACCGCGCTCGCGACCATCGAGACGGGCGTGGTGGCCCGCGGGGAGCTGCTGGGCATCATGGACGGCGTCCGGCTCAGCGCCATGGGCGCCTACCTGCGCCTGTTCCGTGACTGGCTGCCCGGTCCGGTGGAGACGCCCGTCGTCCAGCTGCGTCCCGAGGAGCCCACCATCGACCGGGACGGCGGCGCGGTGCCGCCCTTCACGTGGTCGCTCCCGCACGAGGTGCTGCGGGTGCCCGGCGACCACTTCACCATGCTGGAGGGGCACGTGGACGTGGTGGGCCGCGCACTGCACGACTGGCTGGCCGCGCGGGGCCTGTAGCGGCCCCGGACGCCACGGTTCCCGGCCGGGGCCGCCACGGTCCGCCGTGACGGCCCCGGCGCCCCCGGCCCCGCACGGACACGGTCCGGGCGGGGCCGCTCCGCGTCCGCGACCCGGGGACGCGCGGGCGGGGACCGCCGGGGGATCCGGGCCCCGGCCGCCCCGGCGGCGCGCGTGCGGGGGCCGGAGCCGCGCGGAACAGAACCGGCCCCGCCGGCGTTGAGCACCACGTGCCCGGGAACCCTCCGCCGACCTCGCGGAGCGCCCCGGCCGCGACCGTTCTCCTCCGGTATCCGGCTCCGCGTCGAAAACCGGTTGCCGACCCTCCTACTCTTGACTACTGATGAGCACGACCACGCCCACACCCACCGCGGACGCACTCCGCTCCCGGCTCCGCGACCTCATGCCCGCGGACCGGCACCGGCTCCGTCGGCGTATCGACGGCCTCGCCAAGATCCGCGACGAGCGCCGCAGCGCCTCCGCCGCCGCCCAGATCGCCAAGGACATCGACGAGGCGGTCCTGCGCGTCGACCTGCGCCGCGAGGCCGTCCCCGAGCTCACCTACCCCGAGTCGCTCCCGGTCAGCGCCCGGCGCGACGACATCGCCGAGGCCATCCGGGACCACCAGGTCGTCATCGTCGCCGGTGAGACCGGCTCCGGCAAGACCACCCAGCTGCCCAAGATCTGCCTGGAGCTGGGCCGCGGCGTCATGGGCACCATCGGGCACACCCAGCCCCGGCGGCTGGCCGCGCGCACGGTCGCCGAGCGCATCGCCGAGGAGATCGGCACGCCGCTGGGCGAGACCGTCGGCTACAAGGTGCGCTTCACCGACTCCTCCAGCGGCAGCACCCTGGTCAAGCTGATGACCGACGGCATCCTGCTCGCCGAGATCCAGCACGACCGGATGCTGCGCCAGTACGACACCCTCATCATCGACGAGGCCCACGAGCGCAGCCTCAACGTCGACTTCCTGCTCGGCTACCTCAAGCAGCTCCTGCCCAAGCGCCCCGACCTCAAGGTCGTCATCACCTCGGCGACCATCGACCCCGAGCGCTTCTCCCGCCACTTCGACGACGCCCCCATCATCGAGGTGTCCGGGCGCACCTACCCCGTCGAGGTCCGCTACCGGCCCATCTCGGAGGACATCCTCGACCCCGAGGAGAAGAACCCCGGGCCCGGCACGGACCGCGACCAGACCCAGGCCATCCTCGACGCCGTCGACGAGCTCTCCCACGAGCCGCCCGGCGACATCCTGGTGTTCCTCAGCGGCGAGCGCGAGATCCGCGACACCGCCGAGGCGCTGGAGAAGAAGAAGCTCCGCGGGACCGAGATCCTCCCGCTCTACGCGCGCCTGTCGGTCTCCGAGCAAAGACGCGTGTGGTCCTCCCACAGCGGGCGCCGCGTCGTCCTGGCCACCAACGTCGCCGAGACCTCCCTGACGGTCCCCGGCATCAAGTACGTCATCGACCCCGGCACCGCCCGCATCTCGCGGTACTCCCACCGCACCAAGGTGCAGAGGCTGCCCATCGAGGCGGTCTCCCAGGCCTCCGCCAACCAGCGCAAGGGCCGCTGCGGCCGCGTCTCCGAGGGCATCTGCATCCGGCTGTACTCCGAAGAGGACTTCCTGTCCCGCCCCGAGTACACCGACCCCGAGATCCTGCGCACCAACCTCGCCTCCGTCATCCTCCAGATGGCCTCCCTCGGCCTGGGCGACGTGGCGGCCTTCCCGTTCGTGGACGGCCCCGACCACCGCCAGATCAAGGACGGCGTCAACCTCCTCCTGGAACTCGGCGCCCTGCACCCCGAGGCCGAGGCCGCCTCCGGCAAGGGCGGCGGCAAGCGCCGCCTCACCCAGACCGGCCGGCGCCTCGCCCAGCTGCCCATCGACCCGCGCCTGGGCCGCATGGTGCTGGAGGCCCAGGAGCGCGACTGCCTGGCCGAGGTCATGGTCATCACCTCCGCCCTGTCCATCCAGGACCCGCGCGAGCGCCCCACCGACAAGCAGCAGCAGGCCCAGCAGTCCCACGCCCGGTTCACCGACAAGGAGTCGGACTTCCTGGCGTTCCTCAACCTCTGGAACCACCTGCGCGACCGCCAGCGGGAGCTGTCCGGCAACCAGTTCCGCAAGCTGTGCCGCGAGGAGTTCCTCAACTACCTGCGCGTCCGCGAGTGGCAGGACATCCACTCCCAGCTCAAACAGGTCCTGCGCACCATGGGCATCGAGGTGCCGCCGCTGCGCGAGGAGGCCGCCGACCCGCGCGGCGTCCACATGTCCCTGCTCGCCGGACTGCTCTCCCACGTGGGCCTCAAGGACCCCGAGAAGCACGAGTACCTGGGCGGGCGCGGGGCGCGCTTCGCCGTCTTCCCCGGCTCGGCCCTGTTCAAGAAGCAGCCGCGCTTCGTCATGGTGGGCGAGCTGGTCGAGACGTCCAAGCTGTGGGGCCGCATGGTCGCGCGGATCGAACCGGAGTGGGCCGAGGAGCTCGCCGGCGACATCGTCAAGCGCAACTACAGCGAACCCCACTGGGAGCGCAAGCGCGGCGCCGTCATGGCGTTCGAGCGCGTCACCCTCTACGGCGTGCCCATCGTCGTGCAGCGCAAGGTGTCCTACGGGAAGATCGACCCGGAGCTGTCCCGGGAGCTGTTCATCCGCCGCGCCCTCGTCGAGGGCGACTGGGAGACCCGGCACCACTTCTTCCACGACAACCGCAAGCTCCTCGACGAGGTCGAGGACCTCGAACACCGCGCCCGCCGCCGCGACATCGTCGTCGACGACGAGACGCTGTTCCGGTTCTACGACCGACGCGTCCCCGACGACGTCGTGTCGGCCGCGCACTTCGACGCCTGGTGGAAGAAGGCCCGCCGGACCGAGCCGACGCTCCTCGACTTCACCCGCGAGGAGCTCATCAACGACGGCGTCGACGTGGTCAGCGAGGACGACTACCCCGACGTGTGGCGGCAGGGCGCGTTCACGTTCCCGCTGACCTACCAGTTCGAGCCGGGCAGCGCCGCCGACGGAGTCACCGCGCACATCCCGCTCAAGTTCCTCAACCAGGTGGAGAACACCGGCTTCGACTGGCAGATCCCGGGCCTGCGCGACGAACTCGTCACCGCGCTGATCCGCTCGCTGCCCAAGCCGCAGCGCCGCTTCTTCGTACCGGTCCCCGACAACGCCGCCCAGGCGCGCGCCGGCCTCACCCCCTACGAGGGGACGCTGACCGGGGCGCTGGCCGCCGAGCTCACCCGCATGGCCCAGCCCAGGGGCGGGGACCGGATCCCGGAGAGCGCCTTCGAGCTCGACCGCGTGCCCGACCACCTGCGCATCACCTTCCGAGCGGTGGACGACCGCAACCGGACCCTGGCCGAGTCCAAGGACCTGGAGCAGCTCCGCGCCAAGCTCAAACCGCGCCTGCGCGAGGCCATCTCCGCGGAGGCCAAGGGCGTGGAGAAGAAGGGCATCACCTCCTGGGACTTCGGTCCGCTGGAGCAGACCCTGGAGCGCAAGGCGCTCGGCCCCAAGGTCAAGGGCTACCCGGCCCTGGTGGACGAGGGCGACAGCGTCGCGGTGCGCATCTTCGACACCCGGGCCGAGCAGCGCGCCGCCATGCGGGCCGGGACCCGGCGCCTGCTCATGCTGACGATCCCCTCGCCGGCGCTCGCCGTCAGCAAGGGGCTCAACAACCCGGACAAGCTCGCCCTGGCCGACAACCCGCACGGTTCGGTGAAGGCGATGCTCGCCGACGCCGAGTCCGCCGCCGTCGACCACCTGCTCGCCCGCGAGGGAGGGCCGGTCTGGAACGGCGACGACTTCGCCGCGCTCGCGGACCGGGTCCGCGCCGACCTCGGCGACACCCTCGCGGAGACCCTGGACAAGGTCGCGCGGGTCCTGGTGCTGTGGCGCAAGGTCTCCAAGAAGGTCAGGGGCACCACCTCCCTGGCCGTCCTGCCCTCGCTCAACGACGTGCAGGGCCAGCTCGGCTCCCTCGTGGGGGACGGGTTCGTCACCGCCGCGGGCGTGGCACGCCTGGACGACCTGCACCGCTACCTGAGGGGCATCGAGTACCGCCTGGACAAGCTGCCGGAGAACCCGCGCCGCGACCAGGTCAACATGTCCAAGACCGAGCAGATGCGCCAGGCCGTCGCGAAGGTCACCGGGTCCCTGCCCCCCGGGCGGGCGGCAGACGCCGACGTGGCCGAGCTGCGCTGGATGCTGGAGGAGTACCGGGTCAGCCTGTTCGCGCAGGAGCTGCGCACCGCCTACCCGGTCTCCGACAAGCGCATCATGAAGGCCCTGGAGGCCGTCAAGGCCGCCGGCAGGCAGTAGCCGCCGACCCTCCCCCTCCCGATGATCTTGTACTTGTAGCGACATTGGGCGCCCAAACTCGCTACAAGTACAAGATCATCGGGGAAAGGCGGTGGGTTATACACAGGTGGGGCAACAACGCTGGCACCTTGGGGGAGGGTGACCGACAGTGGGGGCATGAACCACGTCTCCCAACGGCCGACCGGTGCCCTCGCCGCGGCCATCGGCACCGCGAGGCGCCAGTACGGCGTCATCAGCTGGGGGCAGGCCCACGCGCACGGACTGCGCCAGGCCGGCATACGCCGCCAGCTCCGCAGCGGCCAGTGGGTCCGGCCGTACCGGCAGGTGTACGTCGTGCTCCCCCTGCTCCCGCCCCCCGGGAGCCCCGACAGGCTCCGCAGCAGCGTGATGGCGGCACAGCTGGCCCTCGGCCCCCGCTCCTTCGCCGGCGGCGAGACCGCGGCGCTCCTGTGGGACATGCAGGGGCTCCCGCCATGGGACGGCCGCGAGGTCCACATGGTCATCCCCGCGCTCGGCGCGCAGCGCCACGTCACCGGTATCACGCTGCACAGCTGGTACACCCTCCCCGAGGAGGTGACCGAGATCGGGAACGGCATCAGAGTCACCCGCCCCGGGCGCACCCTGCGGGACACCGTGCTGGGAGTGGACCGGGACACCGCGGTGTGCCTCATGGACTCGGCCCTCCAGCAGGGACTCGTCGGCTGGGAGGAGATCCCCGCGCTGGAGGAAGCGAACCGGGGCCGCAGGGGCTGTGTCGACGTGCGTCGCTGGTGGACCCTGGCCGACCCCCGGTCACAGAGCGCGCTGGAGACGCGGATCCGTCTGATCTGCGCCGACGGCGGTCTGCCCCCGGACGAGCTCCAGCGTCGCTTCACTGACGGCCAGGGCAGGACCATCGCCGTGGTCGACTTCTGGTGGGAGGGCCCTCGGCTCATCGGTGAGGCCGACGGGCTGCGTGCTCACAGCGGACCGCGATCCCTGGTCCGGGACCGCGAACGGCAGAACGACCTGCAACGGTGGTACCCGGATGTTCGGATCGCCCGTTTCGCCTGGCAGGACCTGAGCCGCCCCGGATACATCCTCGCCACTGTCGCCGACGCCGGGCGCTGACACCGGCACCGGCCCGCTCGAGGCAGACCCCCGCCGGGCCGGACGGGCGGGAAGGGGGTGCCTGCGCCCCTCCGGCCACGGGGGACCTGTAGCATGCGGCCGGTGGTGTAGACCACTGGATCGCGAACGCATGCTACGGAAACGAGGCTCCCCGGTGGGCGAATCGGTCGGTGGATCGGTGGACGGACGTCGGCTGCTGCTCGTGGGGACCTACACCCCCGACTCCGACCCGCCGGGAGAGGGCGAGGGCATGTACCGGGTGTGGTTCGACCCGGAGACGGGCGAGATGACCGACGGCGGCGTCGCGGCCCGCACTCCGGGCCCGTCGTTCCTGGCCTTCCACGCGGACCCGCCCACGGTGTACGCCGTCAACGAGAGGGCCGAGGGCACGCTGACCGCCTTCCGGGTCGACGGCGACGCCTCCCTCGCCGAGCTGGGCTCGGTCCCCACCGGCGGCGGTTCCCCCTGCCACGTGCTGGACCTCGGATCCTCCGTGGGCGTGGCCAACTACGCCAACGGGACCGCGACGGTGTTTGCGCTGGGTGCGGACGGCACACCGCAGGCGGGCGGTCGCGGGTTCCCGCACACCGGGAGCGGCCCGGTCACCGACCGCCAGGAGGGCCCGCACGCGCACAGCCTCGCCGTCGCGCCCGACGGGGAGAGCCTGCTCGTCGTGGACCTGGGCACCGACGAACTGCGCGTCCACCGGGCGGGCGAGCCGGCGGGGGCTGTCGCCCTTCCGCCAGGCACCGGCCCGCGCCACGCGGTCGTGGCGGGGGAGTACGTGTACGTGGCCGGCGAGCTGGACTCGCGCGTGCACGTCCTGCGCTGGGACGGCCAAGCGGGCACCGCCGAGCATCTGGGCTCGGTCCACGCCACCGGCGAGGAGGCGGCCGGCACGAACTTCCCCGGGGAGGTCGCCGCCCACGGCGGCTACGTGTACGTGTCCAACCGGGGCGCGGACGCGGTCTCCACCCTCGCCGTCCGCGACGGCGGCGCCCGCCTCGAACACGTCGCCAACACGGTTGTCGGGGCATGGCCGCGCAACTTCGCCGTGGTCCGGGGCCACCGTAGCGAGCCCGACCACCTGGTGGTCGCGGCCCAGAACGGCGACTCCCTGGCGTCCCTGCTCATCGACCCCGGCACCGGCGTCCCGGCCGACACCGGCCACCGCCTGGAGATCCCCGTCCCGGTGTGCGTGCTGCCGGTCCCGATCAACCGCATCCGCCGCGCCGGAGCACCCACGGAGTAGCCCGGCCCGCGTCGTCAGCGGTCGTACACGTCGCCACGGGGGGCGATCCCGACCTGGGTCGTGTAGCGGCTCACACGTAGTCCTCGAACCGGAGGGGGACGGTCTCCTCGTCGGCGCGGGCGTTGATCACCGCGCTGTCGGCGGCGTCCTCCAGCTCTTCCGGATACGCGGCGGACACCGGGACCGGGCCTCGGTCGGCTCGGCCGCCATCCCGCCCGGTTCGACCGGTTCAGCCGTCATGATTCTCTGTCCTTCGCCTGATCGCCCGTGGTGCGGGTGCGCGTCATGTCGAAGGGGCGGCGCCTCGGAAGTTCGCTCCCGCCTCGTCCGGAACACGCCCCCGGCGGCTTTCGGACAAGACCCACCGGGCCGGGCGGCGCCACGGGGGCAGAACTCCGCGCATGGCCGCCCCGTGCGGGTGAGGCCCGGGCGGGCCGTCCACCGTGCCCCCGCACGCGGCCGCCCCGACGGACGGGCCCCTCACGGTACCGGCCCCTCGGCGCCGTCGACAGGCCGCTCCGGACCCGCCCTCGGAGCCGGGGTCCCGCCGAATCCCGGCCTTTCCGGGAAAACAATCACCCGTAACCGTCCCGGCCGACGGCAAAACGGAAAAGAACGAAACAAAAGCGAAGTATTCAACGGGAGAACACGGACTCTCTTTCGCGTGCGAGGCCGAGCCCTGCGTTAGCGTTACCCTGGGATTCTGGAAAGGGATTCCGTGGGGGCGCGGCGGCCGGGAAACGGCTGCGGGCGGCCCTCTTTTATCCGTTGTTTTGCGTATTCGGGGGTTTGAATCGTGGCAGAGGTATCGACGGCGCCCGACGTGTACGACGAGACCGGGGGCGGTGGGGAGACCCGCCAGGGGAGGCTCATCGCCAGCTGGCTGTCGTCGACCGACCACAAGGTCATCGGGTACATGTACCTGATCACCTCGTTCGCGTTCTTCCTCTTCGGCGGCGTCCTGGCGCTCCTCATCCGCGCCGAGCTGTTCTCACCGGGCATGCAGCTCATGTCCAACGAGCAGTACAACCAGCTGTTCACCATGCACGGCACGATCATGCTGCTGCTGTTCGCGACCCCGCTCTTCATCGGGTTCGGGAACATCATCATGCCGCTGCAGATCGGCGCCCCCGACGTCGCCTTCCCCCGGATGAACCTGTTCAGCTACTACCTCTTCCTCTTCGGCGGGCTGGTCGCCGTGGGCGGGTTCCTCACCCCGGCAGGCGCGGCCGCCTTCGGCTGGTTCGCGTACACGCCGCTGTCCGACGCGGTCCGCTCCCCGGGCATGGGCGGCAACCTGTGGATCCTGGGCCTGCTCGTGTCGGGCCTCGGCACCATCCTGGGCGGGGTCAACTTCATCACCACCGCCCTGTGCATGCGCGCGCCCGGCATGACGATGTTCCGCATGCCGATCTTCACGTGGAACGTGGTCCTGACGAGCGTCCTGGTGCTCATCGCGTTCCCGGTCCTGACTGCCGCCCTGATCGCCCTCGGGGCGGACCGCATGGTGGGCGCCCAGGTCTTCAACGCCGAGCACGGCGGCGCCATCCTGTGGCAGCACCTGTTCTGGTTCTTCGGGCACCCCGAGGTGTACATCATCGCCCTGCCGTTCTTCGGCATCGTCACGGAGATCCTGCCGGTCTTCAGCCGCAAGCCGATCTTCGGCTACAAGAGCCTGGTGGCCGCCACCATCGCCATCACCGGCCTCTCCGTCACCGTGTGGGCGCACCACATGTTCCCCACGGGCGCGGTCCTGCTGCCGTTCTTCTCCTTCATGTCCTTCCTCATCGCGGTCCCGACCGGCGTGAAGTTCTTCAACTGGATCGGCACGATGTGGCGTGGGCAGATCACCTTCGAGACGCCGATGCTCTTCACCCTCGGCTTCCTGGCCACCTTCCTCTTCGGCGGACTGACCGGCGTGCTCCTGGCCTCCCCGCCGATCGACTTCCACGTCACCGACTCCTACTTCGTGGTGGCCCACTTCCACTACGTGGTCTTCGGCACCGTGGTGTTCGCGATGTTCGCGGGCTTCTACTTCTGGTGGCCCAAGTTCACCGGAAAAATGCTCAACGAGAAGCTGGGCAAGTTCCACTTCTGGCTGCTGTTCTTCGGCTTCCACGGCACGTTCCTGGTGCAGCACTGGCTCGGGGCCATGGGCTTCCCGCGCCGCTACGCCGACTACCTGCCCGGAGACGGCTTCACCGAGCTGAACCAGATCTCCTCGGTCTCCGCCTTCGTCCTCGGCGCCTCGACGCTCATCTTCTTCTGGAACATGTACATCACCGCCAGGAAGGCGCCCAAGGTCACCGTGGACGACCCGTGGGGGTACGGCTGCTCGCTGGAGTGGGCGACCACCTGCCCGCCGCCGCGGCACAACTTCACGTCGCTGCCGCGCATCCGCTCGGAGCGTCCCGCGTTCGACCTGAACCACCCGCACGCCGCGGTCCCGGCGGGCACGGACCCCGAGAGGAACTGACCGCCCCGAGGAGTCGGGCCTCCCCGCAGGAGACCCTCCCGGGGCCGTTCCGCCCGCACACGAGCTCAAGGCCCCAGGCGCCCGCACGGCGCCGAGGGCGCCCGGTTCCGGATCGAAGGCGCATGGTCGTGAATCCATCCCCTGCTGACAACGCACGGTGGCCGCTCCTCGAGGGGCGCGCCGCCACGGTGTTCGCCACCCTCCTGGCCGTCGCCACACTGATGATGCTGTGGACCTGGACGGGGCACACCGCCTTCGCGGCGGCCGGGTGCTGCACGGCGGCCGTCGTGTTCGCGGCGGGGTTCGTACGGGCCAGGGCCGGCTGGGCCGAGCTGGTCGGCGGCCCCCTGGACGGCGCACGGGTCCGCTCCACCAGGGCCGACCGCCTCCGGGGGGCGTGCCTGGTCCTGGTCGTCCCCGGCGGAGGGCGTGCCCGCTACGGCCGGGACGAGGCCGGACGCCTGGTCTACCGGGGACGCGACGACAGCGGGGAGAGCTGAGGGCACGGCCCCGGGCAGCGCTCCCGATGCCGTGGCCGCTCCCCGCCGTGAGCGGCCACGGGAGCCCCGACGGGCGCCGCGAGGCCCCGCGGAGTGATCCCCGTCTCAGGACGACCTCCACAAGTCCGACGCCCCCGGAACTGTGCGCCCCGCCCTCCCCCCGCCACACGCGCATCACGGACAATGGGTGGTGATCCACTCCCACCGCCTCCCCGAGGGGAAACGCCCATGCCCGCCAACGGGACGAAGAAGCACGTCCGCCACAGGGGTCTGACCGCCCGCGACCTGGCGCTCATCGCCGTGTTCGCGGCCCTCATCGCCGCCCTCAGCGTCACCGTCGCGATCCCCTTCCCCGGCTCCCCGGTGCCGGTCACCCTCCAGACCCTGGGCATCATGCTCGCCCCCAGCCTCCTGGGCTGGAAGCGCGGCAGCCTGGCCGTGGCCACGTTCGTCGTGCTCGGCCTGGCGGGACTGCCGCTCTTCGCGGGAGGCAGGGGAGGGCTGGCAGCCCTGGCGCTCCCCTCCTCCGGGTTCATCGTGAGCTGGATCCCCGCCGCCCTCGTCATCGGCCTGCTCACCGACCTGATGCTGCGCAACGGCCGCTACCGCCTCTGGCAGGGGGTCCTGGTCAACGCCCTCGGCGGCATCGTCGTGGTCTACGCGATCGGACTGCCCTGGCTCGCCGTCGCCGTGCAGAGCTGGGAGATCGCGGCCGTCTCCGGGGCCACCTACCTGGTCGGCGACGCCGCCAAGGTCGTCCTCACCGCGCTCATCGCCTCCGCGGTCCTGCGCGCCTACCCGATCCCACCCGCCGGACGCCCCGTCCGCGACGGGGCGGACCAGGAGCCCGGCAGCGGCGGCGGAGCCGCCTGATGCTCCGCCTCCAGGGGGTCTCCCACTCCTACGACGACCGCGCCGTCCTGCGCGACGTCACCCTCGACCTCGCCGAGCACCGCATCGGCGTGATCGGGGCCAACGGATCGGGCAAGTCCACGCTCGCCCGCACCCTCAACGGCCTCGTCGTCCCCGACGAGGGCCGGGTGACGCTGGGGGAGTGGGACACCCGGCGCCACGCCAAGCACATCCGGCGCCGGGTCGGGTTCGTCTTCTCCGACGCCGCCAACCAGATCATCATGCCCACGGTCGCCGAGGACGTGGAGATCGGCCTGCGCTCCCTCCGACTGGGGAGGGAGGAGACCGCCCGCCGCGTCGACGCCTTCCTGGTCCGCTACGGCCTCGACGGCCACCGCGACCACCCCGGGCACCTGCTCTCCGGAGGCCAGAAGCAACTCCTCGCCCTGGCGTCGGTCCTGGCCACCGAACCCGAGGTGCTGGTGTGCGACGAGCCCACCACCCTGCTCGACCTGCGCAACACCCGCATGGTGCACCGCACCCTCGACGGCCTCGACCAGCAGGTCGTCCTGTTCACGCACGACCTCGACCTGCTCGACGGGTTCGACCGGGTCCTGGTCATGGACGAGGGGCGGGTGGCCTTCGACGGGGCCCCCGCCGAAGCGGTGGCCCACTACCTCCGGCTCATGGACGGGGCGGACCGGGAGGCCGGCGCGTGAGCGCGATCGGCCTGTACGTCCCCGGCACCGGCCCCCTCTACCGGGCCCCGGCCTGGGCCAAGCTCCTCGGACTGCTCGCCGCAGGCGTGGCGCTCCTCGCCGCCGCGGACCACCGGATCGCGCTCGGCGCGCTGGCCGCGTCCCTCCTGGCCTACCCCGTGGTCGGGCTGGCCCCCGCCCGCGCCTGGGGGGTCCTGCGCGTCCTGTGGCCGTTCCTGCTGGCCATCGCCCTGTTCCAGGTCCTGTTCGGCGAGTGGGAGACGGCCGTGCGCCTGTGCGCGCAGCTGGCCGCGCTCGTGCTGCTCGCCAACGTCGTCACGCTCACCACGCGCGTGCGCGAGATGCTCGACCTCTTCGAGCGCGTGGCCCGCCCGCTCCGGCACGTCGGGGTCGCCCCCGACCGGGTGGCGCTCGTGCTCGCCCTGACGATCCGTTCCATCCCGATGGTCGCCGACGCCTGGCGGACGTCCCAGGAGGCCTATCGGGCGCGGGGGCTGTCCGGGCGCCCCCACCTGCTCGTGGTCCCGGTGATCGTCCAGCTGCTCCGGATGGCCGACGCGACGGGCGAGGCGCTGGTGGCCCGGGGGATCGACGACGACACGCGCGCCTGACGAGACGCGGGCACACGACGCCGGGCGGACACCGGATCGCCGCCCACGGGGCGCCGGGTGGATAATGTCCGGACAGCCCCCCTGCTGCTCCTACGAACCGGTGATAGCGTGCCCCGGCGTCCCCCCGCCGACATCATCCGAACATGGTCCGCCGCCACGGCGGCGATCTGCCTCGTCGTGCTCACGGCCCTCGCGGTCCCCGGCGCCACCTCGGCCGCCGGAGGACTGTCCGCGCCGGACCCGGCCCTCGTCCGAACCCTGCTCTCGGAGAGCGCCCTGCCCCTCGTGCCCTTCGCGCCCCTGACCGGCCCGGCCACCGGCGGGCGCACACTCGGGCCGGCGCAGCGGGACGAGCTCACCGGGCGGATGGAGGAGCTGGTCGGCGAACACCCCGCGGACTTCGCGGTCGCCGTCCAGGACCTGCGCACCGGCGCCACCTTCAGCCACGGCGCCCACGAGCGGTTCCCGACCGCGAGCGTGTCCAAGCTGACGATCCTCGCCCTGCTGCTCCTGCGCGCGGAGGAGGAGGGGCGCGGGCTCTCCGCGTCCGAACGGGACCGGGCGGAGGAGATGATCCGCTACAGCGACAACGAGGTCACCGACGGCCTGTACGCACGCATCGGCTTCACCGACGGGTTCACGAGCGGCGTCCGCGCCCTCGGGTTCACCGGTACCGACCCCGACCCGCGCGGCGTGTGGGGCTCCACGACGACCACCGCGGCCGACCAGGTGCGGCTGCTGCGGATCCTGTACGTCGGCGAGGGGCCGCTGTCGCCGGAGAGCCGTGCGTACGCCCGCGGGCTGATGGAGTCCGTCGCCCCGGAACAGGCCTGGGGGGTGTCGGCCTCGGCCGTCCCGGGGGACACGGTCGGCCTCAAGAACGGCTGGACGCCCCGCGAGGGCAACCGGGGGCTGTGGACCGTCAACACGGTCGGCTACGTGAGCGGCCCCGACCACGAGTACCTCATCGCGGTCCTGTCCGACGGGAGCCACGACTACGCCACCGGCGTGGCACTCGTGGAGGAGGTCTGCGGGACCGTCACGGAGGCAATGGAGGAGGCGCGCGGCGACGGAGGTCCGGTGCCCTCTCCCCGGGGCCCCGCACGCTGACCGTCCCGGACGCCCCCGCGCGGGCAGCGCGCCGGGGCGGGACCCCGGCGCGCCGGGCCGGCCCCGGACGGGACGCACGGGCGCCCCGACCGGAGGCGTGCCCGGCCGGGGCGCACGGTCCCGGAGGCGGACCGTGGACGGCGCACCGCTAGTCCAGCGGGCCGCCGGCCACGTAGACGACCTGGCCCGACACGAACCCGGCGTCCTCACCGGTGAGGAACGCGACCGTGTTGGCGATGTCCTCGGGGACGCCCACCCGCCGCACCGGGATCTCCGCCTCCTTGAACGCCTTCATGTCCTCGTACTTGACGCCGATCCGCTCGGCCGTGGCCCTGGTCATCGCGGTCTCGATGAACCCGGGGGCGACGGCGTTGCAGGTCACGCCGAACTTGCCCAGCTCGATCGCCAGGGTCTTGGTGAACCCCTGGAGCCCGGCCTTGGCGGCGGAGTAGTTGGCCTGGCCCCGGTTGCCCAGCGCGGAGGAGCTGGACAGGTTGACGATGCGGCCCCAGCCGTTCGCGGTCATGTGCGCCTGGGCGGCCTTGCTCATCAGGAACGAGCCCCGCAGGTGCACGTTCATCACGGTGTCCCAGTCGTCCGCCGACATCTTGAACAGGAGGTTGTCGCGGAGGACACCCGCGTTGTTCACCAGGATGGCGGGCGGGCCGAGGCGTTCGGCGACGGTCGCGACCGCGGCGTCCACCTGGTCGGCGTCGGAGACGTCGCATCCGACGGCGAGGGCCGTGCCGCCCCCGGCGGTGATGCGGTCCACGACCTCCTGGGCGTCGGACTCCTTCAGGTCCAGGACGGCGACGGCCCGGCCTTCGCGCGCCAGGCGCTCAGCCGTGGCGGCGCCGATCCCGCGGGCGGCTCCGGTCACGATGGCCACACGAGGCGTTGGGGACATGGGGTTACCTCCAGAATTCACGTGGTGGGCGCGACAGAATCCTATCCACATCCCTACCGGTCGGTAAGCGGGTGGGGGTGGGAGTGCGGCCTTTCGGGGAGCGCCGGGGAGAGGGCCCGGGAGGAACGGGGATCCGGTGAAGTTGGTCCCCCTGTTTCCCTGCACTTTGTCGAAGCTTGGCCTACGATTGCCACCAAGACCGAGATGCACGTGCATACGAGACGTGCAGCGGCACGGGCCCGAAGGTGTCTTCGCGGGATCGCGGAGGTTTCCGGGACGTGTCGTCGCTGCTCGCCACGGTGCGTCAGGGAGGAAGTGGAAGGCATGGAGTGTGCGGAGGCGGTGACGGAGCCTGCCGGCGGATGGTGGCTCAAGGTCCTGACGCACGGTTCCCGGCGCTGGAACACCCCGGTCTGCGGCGACCGGCACGACGCGGTCACGTGGAGCTTCGAGCCGAGGCCCCAGGCGGTGGGGGCCGCGCGGGAGATTTCCGAGGCGCTTCTCCGCGAATGGGAGATGCAGTACTTGTCCGGCGATGTCGCGGTGGTCGTTTCCGAATTGGTCACCAATGCGGTCCGGCACGGCGGTCCCCTGCCCTTGACCAGGCAGAGCGAGGGGGGTATTCAGCTCTCACTGATGCGCAGCGGGAGCGAATTCATCTGCGCGGTCCGGGACGGCGGTGATCGGCTGCCCCGGAGAAGGGAAGCAGATCTGACCATGGAGGGCGGGCGCGGACTTGCCCTGGTGAGTGCTTTCGCGCGAGAGTGGGGTGTGATTCCCACGTCTCCCGGCGGAAAGTTCGTTTGGGCACAATTCGCCTGATCCCGGTCAGGCGTCCCGTGACCGGCCGTCCCGCGGCCACCCGAAGTCCGCGGGGGCTCCGGCCCGGTGGCCCGCCGTCCGCGACGGGGGTCGACGGCGGCCCCTCCCGGAGGGGCCGGCGCCGTCACCGATGGAGTACCCGGGTGCGGGGGCGCTCCGGTTATATCGTGTACATGTAGTGTCTTGACCTCAAGGCAAAGGTGTCCCGCCACCCCGGATACCCTTGTGCCGGGAATGACAGAGAGGCGACGAACGTGGATATCGCTCGATTGCGCAAGGGGAGCGGCCCCACCGTGCGTCGCATGCTACTCGGGCACGAGCTTCGTAAGCGCCGCGAACAGCGGGGTATCACCCGTGAGGACGCGGGGAACCGGATTCGGGCATCCGCGTCGAAGATCAGCCGGATGGAACTCGGCCGGGGCGGTTTCAAGCTGCGCGATATCGAGGACCTCCTCAAGATGTACGGGGTCTCCGACCGCAAGACGATCAAGGAATTACTCGAAGTCGCCCGCGAATCCAACAAGCCCGGGTGGTGGAAGGAGTACGGCGACTCGCTCCACAAGTGGTTCATCCGCTATGTGGGCTTCGAGGAGGCCGCCGACCACATACGCATCTACGAGTCCCAGTTCGTGCCGGGCCTGCTCCAGACGGAGGAGTACGCACGGGAGATCATCTCGGGCGGCGTCGAGACCGACATGGTCACCGAGCAGCGCATCGAGGCGAGACTGCGCAGACAGAAACGCATCGAGAACGACACGAGCATGCGCATGTGGGTGATCCTCGACGAGGCTGCGGTGCGCCGCCCCATCGGCGTGATCAGCCGTGGTCCGGAGATCATGCGCCGCCAGATCGAGCACCTGATCCACCTCAGCAGCGAGCACGACAACATCACCCTCCAGATCATCCCCTTCTCCGTGGGCGCGCACGCGGCCGAGGCCGGGTCCTTCACCCTGCTGAGGTACTCCGAGTTCGAGCTCGCGGACATGGTGTACCTGGAGCAGCTCCACGACGGCGAGCTCATCGACCGCCGCAACGTGGTGGAGGCGTACACCAAGGCGATGACCCGGCTGAGTGTGGCCGCGGCCACCCCGGACGAGACGCTCGACATCCTCAAGGAGATCCGGGAAGACCTCAAATAGCCGTTCACCGTTGCCCGCGGAGGGGCGGAGCGGTGGTGAGGGGAGACGAACGCAGGCCCGCCGAGGCGGGCCTTTCCGGATGTTGAAGGGCCCTGTCCACTGGACAGGGCCCTTCTGTCCGTATCCTCGGTCGACCCGGGTGAGGGCGTGGCAACCGGGTCGGTGAGTGCGGAGGGTCCCCGGGCGGAACTCCCCCGGGCGCTCCGAAGCCCCCGACGGCATTGTCGGTGGGGACTCGTCCTAGCTGAGCAGGTTGTCGAAGTCACCGTCCTTGGCGCCCAGGATCATGCAGTCGATCTCCTCCTGGGTGTAGACCAGCGCCGGCCCGGACGGAAACCGGGAGTTGCGCACGGCGATCGAGCCGTCGCTCAGGCGGGCCATCTCGACGCAGGCGCCCTGGGAGTTGCTGCGCTTGGCCTTCTGCCAGGCGACATCGGTCAGCTCGGTCGCGGTGATGCCGTTGTGTGCGGTCATGCTGTGCTGCTCCTTCGGATCTGCGAGGGGAACGTCCGTGCTGATGCACCGCCAGATGCACGTGCACAAGCACTGACACTTCATAAGCATAGCGTGACCCTCGCCACTTGTCCGGGGGTTTGGTTCTATGTAAGCGCGGTGTAATCCAACCGTTCGGGACAGGTGTCCGGACCCCGACGAACGGGACGACACGGGTGCGATTCCGGCGCTCGGCACGGTGCCGGACACGCGTGAGCCCCACCCGTCCGGCACGTACCGGACAGGTGGGGCTCACGGGGGCCGGCCGGGCAGGGGCCCGGTCGCGGCGGGACGCCGTCAGGCGTTCGAGGTCAGGAGCAGCCCAGTGCGGTGGTCAGCGCGGCCAGGTTGCCCCGCATGATCGACGGGTAGTCGTCGCCGGGGGAGTCCTCGGTGACGCCCTCCAGCGGGTCGAGCACCCGCACCTCGGCACCGGTCTCGGAGGCGATGGTCTCGGCCGTCTCCGGCGGCATCAGCGGTTCGGTGAAGACCGTGGTGATGTCGCGCTCCCGCACGATGTCGGTGATCGCGGCGATCTGCGACGGGGAGGGCTCGGTGTCGGGGTCCACCCCGCTGACGCCGACCTGTTCGAGGCCGTAGGCCTCGGTCAGGTACGTGAACGCGGTGTGGCCGACGACGACGTCGTGGTGCTCGCAGGAGGCCAGGCCCTCCTCGTACTCCTGGCCGATCGCCTCCAGCTCCGCCGTCACGGCCTCGACGTTCTGCTCGTAGGCGTCGGCGCCCTCCGGGTGGACCTCGCCCATCCGCTCGCCGAGGGCCCGGGCGGTCTCCGCCATCAGCTCCACGTCCAGCCAGAAGTGGGGGTCGTGCTCACCGTGGTCGTGCTCCTCCTCCCCCTCCTCCTCCTCATGGGCGTGCTCGTCCTCGTGGCCGTGCTCGTCCTCGTGGGCGTGCTCCTCGTCCCCGTGCTCCTCGTCCTCGCCTCCGGCCGGACGCAGGTGCACGACGTCGCCCACGTCGAGCGCGCTGTCCGAGGCCTCCTGGGAGATCGCGTCGTCCACCGCGGGCTGGAGGCCCCCGACGAAGAACGCGATGTCGGCCTCGCTGACCTCGCCCACCTGGCGGCCGGTGAGCTCCAGGTCGTGGGGTTCGGTGCCGGGCTCGGTCAGCTGGGTGACGGCCACGCCGTCCCCGCCGATCTCGCGGGCGAGCCACTCCAGGGGGTAGACGCCGGTGACCACGGTCAGGTCGGCGTCGGCCGGGGGGACACCCGTGTCCTCGGCCCCGCCTCCTCCGCTTCCGCAGGCGGTGATCATCATGAGTGTCGCGGTGCCGAGGACGGCGGCCCGCACGGTTGTCCCTGTTCGCATGGGTCAATCATCGGGATAATGAAAACGGTTGTCAATTTGTCTGCTTGTGGAGGATGTCTCCCGGGTGTCGGATCCGCCCGGGTTCTACACGATCTCCGAGAACCGCTCGACGTCGTCGGTCCGTCCCGCGACCACGATCACATCGCCCTTGTTGAGCACCGTCTCCTGGGTCGCGTACGTGAACTCCGCGCCCATGCGCTTGACCGAGACCACGGTGATCCCGTACTCCTGGCGCACTCCCGTCTCGCGCAGGGATTTGCCCAGCAGCTCCTTGGGAGCCTTGGTCTTTCCGAGGGAGAACCCCTCCTCCAGCTCCACGTAGTCGAGCATCTGCCCCGACAGCAGGTGCGCCACCCGCTCGCCCATGTCGTGCTCGGGCAGCACCACGTGGTGGGCTCCCACCTGCTCCAGGATGCGGCCGTGCCGACGGCTCGTCGCCTTCGCCCAGATGGTCGACACCCCCAGGTCCACCAGCTGTGACGTGGCCAGGATGCTCTCCTCCAGGTGGGTGCCGATGGCCACCACCGCCCGGTTGAAGTTGGAGGCGCCGATCTGGCGCAGCGCCTCCTCGTCCGTGGCGTCCGCGATCACCGTGTGGGTGAGGGCGTCGGCGTAGGTCTGCACCAGGCGCGGACTGGTGTCCACGCCGAGGACGTCCCAGCCGCGGTTGACCAGTTCGAGGGCGAGGGAACTGCCGAACCGGCCGAGGCCGATGACCAGGACGCTCTTGTCGTCGTTCCTGTTGCGGTGTGGCACGGGTGACTCCTGTCTGTGCGGCTCAGCCGATGATCGGCCTGGCCTCGGCGAGATCGTAGCGCCGGCGGCGGTCGCGGAAGGCCAGGGCGGTGGCGACGGTGATGGGGCCGATGCGCCCCGCGACCATGAGCGCGACGAGCAGGCACTGGGCCCACGGGGGCAGCTCGGGGGTGATGCCGGTGGAGAGCCCCACCACGCCGAAGGCGGAGACGACCTCGAACACCACCGGGAGGAAGTGGAAGGGGGTCGTGTGCATGAGCAGCAGCGAGCTGAACGCGACGACCGTCGCGGACAGGAACACCAGGCTGAGGGACTGGCGGATCACCCCGGGCGGGAGCTTGCGGTCGAACACGTGCACCTCGTTGTGCGCGCGGATCTCCGCCAGCACCACGAGGAAGATCACGGCCAGGGTCGCGACCTTGATTCCGCCGGCCGTTCCGGCGCTGCCGTTGCCGACGAACATGAGCATGATCGTCAGCAGCAGCGTGGAGTCCTGCATCTCCCCGACCGGGACGGAGTTCAGCCCCCCGCTGCGGGGCATCACGCTGTGGAAGAAGCCGTCCGTGAGCTTGTCCGTCCAGTGCATCGCCCCGAGCGTCGCGGGGTTGCCCCACTCCATCGCGGTGATGAGCGGGAAGCTCCCCAGGAAGAGGATGGCCGTGGTCGTGATGGTGATCTTGGCGTGCAGGCTCCACGTGCGGGGCTCGCCGAGGTTGCGGCGCAGTTCGAGCAGGATCGGGAAGCCGAGGCCGCCGAGGATCACCGCGAAGGCCACCGGCAGGAGGATGAGCGGATCCCCCGAGAAGCGCATCATGCTGTCGTCGTAGAGGGAGATGCCGGCGTTGTTGAACGCCGAGATCGAGTGGAACAGGCCGGAGTAGGCGGCCTCCCCCGGGGACATGTCGTAGCCCAGCCACATCCGGGGCGTGATGAGCAGGAACGTCAGGCCCTGGAGCGCCAGGAAGACCAGGGCGACGCGGCGGACCACGCCGGAGACGTCCCCGATCCACAGGCTCCGCGTCTCGGCCTGCACGTTGAGCTGGGAACGCAGCCGGAAGCGGTGGATCATGGCCGTTCCGAGCACGGACGCCAGGGTCATGATCCCGATGCCCCCGACCTGCATCAGGGCGAGCATGACGATCTGGCCGAAGAGGTTGAGGTCGTGGCCGATCGAGATCACGCCGAGCCCGCACACGGCCAGGGCGGACGTGGCCGTGAAGAGCGCGGGGACGAAGTCCAGCCCCTCGCTGCCGGGGGTGGCCAGCGGGCTCATCAGCAGGGCGGTGCCGACCAGGTCCACGGCGAGGAAGACGAGGAGGAAGACGCGGGCCGGTTTGCGCCATGCGAGGAGTTCCCTGGTCGGCCGCCAGGCCAGGCGCGGGCGGAGGAGGGTCTTCGGCGACCGGAGGCGGGGGGCCGTCCTGCGGACCAGCGCGCCGAGGCTGCCTCCGCGCGGGCGGGGGCGTCGGCTCACCGGGTGCGCAGCCCGTGGCCGTGTGTGGTTTTCACCGGATTCTCCTCCTTCGACGAAGCGCGAACGATTCTGTCAAAGGTTGCGGGTTTGGTCACGTCGACGGCCCGGTGCGTAGGGACCGGAGGGGCCGCTCAGGGCTGGGAGGACGCCCGCTCAGTCGTGTCTGGCGCCCTCGTGGTCGGCGTGGCCCGGAGGCTCCAGTTGCAGGGTGGAGTGCTCGACGTCGAAGTGGCCGGTCAGGCAGGAGTGGAGTTCGTCGAGCATTCTCCCGGTGTCCCGGAGGTGTTCCTCGGCGACCACCACGTGCGCCGACATCACGGGCACCCCGGAGGTGATGGTCCAGGCGTGCAGGTCGTGGACGTCCAGGACCGCGGGGTGCCCGAGGAGGTGGTCGCGCACCTCGCTGAGGTCCATGCCCTCGGGGGTGGCCTCCAGCAGGATGTGCACGGCCTCGCGCAGCAGGGACCAGGCCCGGGGCACGATGATGGCGGCGATGCCCAGGGAGACGAGGGTGTCGATCCGGCCCCACCCGGTCAGCCACACGGCGATCCCGCCGACGATGACGCCGACGGAGGCGAGGGCGTCGCTCATGACCTCCAGGTAGGCGCCCTTGACGTTGAGGCTGTCCTTGGCGCCCGAGCGGAGGACGAACAGCGCGGCGATGTTGGCGACCAGGCCGAACGCGGCGACGGCGACCATGCCCGCGCCGGACACCTCGGCGGGCGACCGGAGGCGGTCGACCGCCTCGACCACGATGAACCCGCACAGCAGGAACAGCACGAGCGCGTTGACCGCGGCGGCGAGGATCTCGGCGCGCTGGTAGCCGAAGGTCCGTCGGCTGGTGGCGGGACGGGAGGCGATCCAGACGGCGGCCAGCGCCAGGGCCACGCCGAAGGAGTCGGTGACCGTGTGGCCGGCGTCGGCGAGCAGCGCCAGGCTGCCGCTGTACGCGGCGCCCACGACCTGGACGGCGGCGACGGCGACCATCATCGCCAGGACCAGCACGAGCCTCCTGCTGTTGGCCGCACCGGCGGTGATCGCGTGCCCGTGTCCGTGCCCGTGTCCCGCTCCCACGGCGCCTCCCTCTTGTCCGCGTCGTCCCGTGCCCTCGGGCGCCGTGTGCGACCGCGCCCCATAGTTCAGTCTTCACTGTTTATACAGCCAAGGCTGTCTATACAGCAAACTATGTACAATGGTTTTCATGTTGACCTCCGAGCAGCGCCTGTCCGCCATCCACCGGCTCGGGCGCGCGCTGTCCGATCCGACCCGGTCCCGCCTCCTCCTGGCCCTCCTCGAGGGTCCGAACTATCCGGCCGGACTGGCCGACCAGCTCGGACTCACCCGGCAGAACGTCTCCAACCACCTCGCCTGCCTGCGCGACTGCGGGCTGGTGCACACCCACGCCCGCGGCCGCCAGGTCAGCTACGAGCTGGTGGACGCATCCCTGGCGCACGCGCTGGAGGACCTCCTGCGCGTGGTGTGGGGGACCTCCCAGCCGCACGAGCCCCTGGAGGAGCACCGGGTGGGCTGAGTCCCACCCCTTCAGGATGCCCCGGCGGGCCCCGCTCTCCCGGTTGTCCACAGGCCGTTTTCGTGGAGGCGTCGCGCCCCGGTCGCGACGTCTTTTTTTGGTGGACCGGAAATCGTGGCTGTGATGTCCCTTACAAGGAACCGGGGTCTGAGGCCGCGGGAAGGCCCACCTCACCCCGGGGGACTCCGACTTACGGCGGACGTCCCTAACTTTGGTCAGGGATCGACCCTGACAGAAGACTGACGCGCCCCTGAGAGTCCCCTGAACCGGACGGGGTTGGCTGATCTTCCGATATAACGCGACGTATTCTGAATCGTGCGCCAGGCGGATGCTCCCCCTGTGCCGCACATCGCGAACGCACAACCTGCGTCCCCACCAGCACCACACGTTCGAGGACCGGTCGCCAGACCGCAGTGACGGCGTGCCCGCCCGACGGTCGTCGGAAAGCGCTCGACCACCACACCACGGTCTGCTCCCGTGGTCAGCAGCGAACTAGGAGCGAAAACCTCTCATGTCCAGATCGGCCACAAGGGCCCGTGGTACGGGCCGTCCCCCGGCAGGGACCGCCGCCCGCCGCTCGGAAGGGGCCACGGTATGAACCGCCTCGCGGTCATGTCGCTCAAGAACCGGGCGCTGGTCCTGCTCGTCACCCTGGCCGTCCTCTTCTTCGGCGTCCTCGCGGCCGCCTCGGCCAAGCGGGAGCTCTTCCCGGAGATGTCCCTCCCGATGGTGATGGTCTCCGGCACCTACCAGGGCGCCTCGCCCCAGGTCGTGGAGAACCAGGTCACCGAGCCCCTGGAGCAGGCCGTCCAGGGCGTGGCGGGCGCCACCACGGTGACCTCCACCTCCAGCACCGGCTCCTCCCAGGTCACCGTCGAGTTCGACTACGGCTCCGACCAGGACGACCTGGTGCGCCAGACGCAGATCGCGGTCGACCAGATCTCCGGCATGCTCCCCGAGGACGTCAGCACCAGCGTCATGTCCTTCAGCACGGACATGATGCCGGTCGTGATGCTCGCCGCGGGCGCCGAGGACGGCGACGACCAGTCCATGGTCGAACCGCTGGAGACGCACCTCGTCCCCGAGATCGAGTCCCTCCCCGGCGTGCGCTCGGCGATGGTCACCGGCGCCATGGGCTCCGACGTCGTCGTCAGCCCGGACGCGGACGAGCTCGCCTCCGCGGGGCTGTCCCCCCAGGACCTCACCCAGGCCCTCCAGTCGAGCGGCCTGCTCCAACCCGGCGGTGACATCGACTCCGACGGCCGCACCCTGAGCGTGACCACCGGCGAGCAGTTCTCCTCCGTCGAGCAGATCGAGGACGTCTGGGTCCAGCCCTCGGCCGCCGCCGGCGACATGTCCGCCGCGGCGCCCGGAGCGCCCCCCGCGGCCCCGCCGGCCCCGGTCCAGATCTCCGAGGTCGCCGACGTCGAACTCGTCCAGGACGAGGCCACCACGCTGGCCCGCGTCAACGGCGACCCGAGCATCGGCGTCATGGTCATGGCGACGCCCGACGGCAACACCGTCGAGGTGTCCGAGGGGGTCCAGCGGGTCCTCGACGAGCAGGCCGACGTCCTCGGCTCGAACATCGACATCAGCGTGGTCTTCGACCAGGCCCCCTACATCAACGAGTCGATCCTCGCGATGGTCGAGGAGGGCGGCATGGGCCTCGTCGCCGCCGTCGTCATCATCCTCGTCTTCCTCCTGTCGATCCGCTCCACCCTGGTCACCGCGGTGTCCATCCCGGTGTCGGTCCTGATCGGGTTCCTCGGGATGCAGGCGTTCGGGTTCAGCCTCAACATGCTGACCCTCGCCGCCATCACGATCTCCATCGGGCGTGTGGTCGACGACTCCATCGTGGTGCTGGAGAACATCCGCAGGCACCTCGACTACGGCAAGGAGCGGATGGAGGCCGTCCGGACCGGTGTGCGCGAGGTCGCCGCCGCCGTGGTCTCCTCCACCCTCGCCACGATCGCCGTGTTCCTCCCGCTGGCGTTCGTCGGCGGCATGGTCGGCGAGCTGTTCATGCCGTTCGCGGTCACCGCCAGCCTCGCCCTGGCCGCCTCGCTGATCGTCTCCATCACCCTCATCCCGGTGCTCTGCTACTGGTTCATGCGCCCCAAGGACATCGGGGACGCCACCCAGGAGGAGATCGAGCAGGAGGAGAACGAGCGCGAGCGCAAGGGCGTCCTCCAGCGCGCCTACCTGCCCGTCATCCGGTGGATCACCACCAAGCGCAAGGTCGCCACGATCACGACCCTGCTCGCCTCGGTCGTCATCTTCGCCGGCACCGTTCTCATGGCCACCAACCTCGAGACCGACTGGATGGGGCAGTCCGAGGAGAACTCCTACGCGATCGTCCAGGAGCTGCCCCCGGGCACGTCCCTGGAGGAGGCCGACGCCGAGGCCGTCAAGGTCGAGGACGCCCTGGCCGGGTTCGCCTGGGTGGAGTCCTACCAGACCAACGTCGGCGGCGGGGGCATGGCCGGGATGATGGGCGGCGGAGGCAGCAGCCAGGTCGACTACACGGTCACCGCCGACCCCGACACCGACCAGGCCCGCAACCGCGACGTGCTCCGCGACACCCTCGCGGACCTGGACACCGAGTACGAGCCCGTCCTGAGCAGCATGGGCGCCATGGGCGGATCCGGCATCGAGGTGCAGGTCAGCGCGGACGACCAGGAGGTCCTCGCCGAGGCCACCGGCATGGTCGAGGACGAGCTGAGCGCGATCGACGGCACCGCCGACATCACCAACAGCGTCGCCGCGGAGCAGTCCTCGCTGGAGGTCAGCGTCGACGGCGAGGAGGCCGCGGCCGTCGGCCTCACCGAGGCGGCGGTCGGCCAGCAGGTCTCCGCGGCCTTCAACGGCCAGAACGTCGGCACCGTCACCCTCGACGACACCCGCCGTGACCTGGTGGTCCGCTTCGACGAGGCCCCGCAGACGGTGGACGACCTGGAGGACCTGCCCGTCATGGGCGCGACCGGGGCCGTCCCGCTGTCCGACGTGGCCACGGTCGAGGAGGTGCTCCAGCAGCCGGAGCTCACCCGGATCGACGGCATCACCAGCGCCACCGTGTCGGCGAGCGTCACCGCCTCCGACCTGGGCGCGGTGAGCGCCTCCATCACCGAGGCCCTCGACGGGCTGGACCTGCCGGAGGGCGCCTCGGCGACCCTGGGCGGCGTCAGCCAGGACCAGTCCGAGGGCTTCGCCTCGATGATGCTGGCGATGCTCGCCGCGGTCGTGATCTGCTACCTGATCATGGTCGCGACCTTCAAGAGCCTGCTCCAGCCGCTCATGCTGCTGATCTCGATCCCGTTCGCGATCACCGGCTCGCTGGGCCTGCTCCTGATCACCGGAAACCCGCTGGGCATCGCCGGAATGGTCGGCATGCTGATGCTCATCGGCGTGGTCATCACCAACGCCATCGTCCTGATGGACCTGATCAACCAGAACCAGAACAACGGGATGCCGCTCAGCGAGGCGATCGTGGAGGGTGCCCGCCACCGTCTGCGGCCCATCCTCATGACGGCGCTCGCCACCATCGCGGCACTGACCCCGATGGCCCTGGGGATCACCGGCGGCGGGGCGTTCATCTCCGCGCCGCTGGCGATCGTGGTGATCGGCGGCCTGCTGACCTCGACCGTGCTGACGCTGGTCCTGGTCCCGGTCCTCTACCAGCTGGTGGAGTGGTCCAAGCAGCGCCGTGCCGCGCGGAGCGCGGAGCGCGCCGAACGGCGCCGCGCCCGCAAGCGCAAGGCCGCGGGGGGTGCGCCCGAGGGCGGCACGTCCGGGGCCGAGCGGGCCGAGGAGCGGGTCGGCTCGTAGCCGCATGCTCCACAGGGGCGCCCCCTC
>NZ_JBSHDN010000082.1:0-28806 GCF_053616335.1 Nocardiopsis sp. NPDC055824 | reverse complement strand
GGCCCGTGTCCGCGGACACGGGCCCGCCGCCGGCTCCGGTGCGGGGCGGCGGCGCCGGGCCCCGCCTTCCGTGGGACGGCCGGGGTCAGGCCCCGGGCGCGTCCGTGCCGTCCCGGGCGGGGGCGGTCGGCGCGGCGTCGGCGAGGTGTGCCCGCCTGCGGCTGGTGTCGGCCTCGGCCCGGGCCACGTTGCCGCGCACCAGGACCACCACGACCAGGGTCAGCGCGAAGCCGCCGATCCGCAGCGCCAGCATGAGCGGGTCGTCGGGCAGCCGCTCCCCGAACAGGATCGTGCCCATCACGACCATGAACACGTTGCCCGCCACGTTGGACACCGGTGCGGTGATCGACGCCCGGGAGCGCTGGAGCGAGGTCTGGAAGAGGACGATGCCCACCGCCCACCCGACCGCGTACAGGTAGGGGTAGGGGGACAGGAGCGCGGGGGCCACTG
Organism: Nocardiopsis sp. NPDC055824; assembly: GCF_053616335.1. Lineage (NCBI taxonomy): Bacteria > Bacillati > Actinomycetota > Actinomycetes > Streptosporangiales > Nocardiopsidaceae > Nocardiopsis > Nocardiopsis sp. NPDC055824. Next base: position 28,356 of record NZ_JBSHDN010000082.1, on the reverse strand, counting down.
CCGCCCACAGGCCGTGGTCGGCCAGCAGTCCGCCCAGGCCCTTGCCCTGGAGTCCGGCGCTCCCCTGGGCGAAGCCGGCCGCGGCGCCCAGGGCCGCCGCCGACATGGACCGTCCGCCGCCGCCGGTGAGGGCGACCACGGCCAGGCACGCCGCCACGGTGGCCAGGCTGACGGTGACGAGCAGCCCTGTGTCGGCGGTGGTCCCGGTCTCCGCGCCGTCGGCGGTGGACAGGGTGAGCAGGCCCAGGGCGACCGGCATGAGGGCCAGGGCCACGTATTCGCCGCGGGTGATCCGCTCGCCCACGACGAGGGTGACGACGAGGATGCCGCACGCCACCCCGGCGGCGAACGCGGGCTGGGCCACGGACACCGGGGCCAGGCCGAGGGAGACGATGAGCCCCACGCTGCCGAGCGCGGTGAAGAGGCAGCCGAACACCCAGCGGGGGTTGCCGAGCAGTACGCGGGCCAGGTGGAGGGGGCGGTTGACCGAGATCGACTCCGACCCGTGCAGAGCACGCTGCTGCACGCTCAGGCCGACGGTGTAGACCACGGCGGACAGGAGCGCGACCAGGAGTCCGATCACGGGAGGGGCCTTTCGGCTCGGAGGCGGCGGCGTCGGGAGGGCCCGTGCGTCGGCGCCCGGTGCGGCAGCGCCGGGGCGGGGGTCTCGGCGGACACGGGTGGCGCTAACGTCGGGATGCGCGGTCCCACATCGGCCGCCGGAGGACTTTGGACGGTTGACGACCTCCATATAACCAGTTCTAGTCTGGTCTGACGAGCCCCATGTCCTCGTCTGAACAGCCAGGGACGGTGTGGCTCCGGGAGTGGGCATAGAACCTGTTCCGGGGCTGCCGAAGGGCGTGACGGCGAGGGATGGGGCATGGTGCAGGACCCAGGCGAGCCCGGTGAGGACACCTCCGAGCCCCGCGGCGGGGCGGTCGGCCCCCCGCGCGCGGAGGCGGGGGACGGCGCGAACGGCGTCCCGGAACCGGAGGCGGAGGAGCGCTCCTCCGCGGCCGGCGGGGCGGGCCCCTCGCCGTGGTCGCGGGCGGCGGGGCTGCTCCCGCACTCCTGGCGCGGGTACGCGCGGAACTTCTCGTGGCGTGACCTGCCCTGGCCGCGCCCGGCCCCCTGGCGGTACCGCTCCTCGCGCTTCGAGCCCGGTCCGCTCGGGCTCCTGGGGGTCATGCTCGCGGCGATGGCCGTCACCCTCCTGCTCATCCAGACCGGTTCGGGCGGGGCGCGGGGCGAGGGGGACGAGCTCGCGGAGGAGCCCGTCACGGTTCCGGGGCCGCCCGCGGGCGAGCTGCGCCTCATGCTGGTCGGCGACTCCCTGACCCAGGGGAGCAGCGGCGACTACACCTGGCGCTTCCACCTGTGGTCCCACCTGCGGGAGGCCGACGTCGAGATCGACTTCGTCGGACCCCGCGACGACCTGTACGGGCTCGACGACGGGGAGCCCGGGAACCGTGACTACGCGGACCCCGGATTCGACACCGACCACGCGGCGCGCTGGGGCACGTCCACGAGGGAACTCGCCACCGGTGTGGCGGAGGTGGCGGCCGAGCACGCCCCCCAGTACCTGCTGCTCCTCGCCGGGACCGAGGACATCCTCGCCGGGCACGGGGCGGACCACGCGTTGGAGGGCATCGGCGAGACGGTGTCCACGGTCCGTGTCGTGCAGGGCGAGACCCGCTTCGTCATCGGGGAGCTGCCCGCGGTGGAGGGCACCGGCGACGACGGCCGGTTCAACGAGGAGATCGCCCGGTTCAACATGGGGCTGGTCGACCTGGCCCGGCAGCTCACCTCCGGCGACTCGCCCGTGGTCGTCGCGCGGGTCGCCGACGGGTACGCGCCGGCGCGCGACAACTGGGACGAGGCGCACCCGAACGCGCGCGGCGAGCTGAGGATCGCCGCGGCGTTCGCCGACGCGCTCGCCGATCCGCTGGGGGTCGGCCGGGCGTTCGAGCGCCCGCTCCCGCGCCTGCCGGTCGGTCCGCCGACCGCTCCCGAGCCCGTCGCGGAGGAGACCGGGGACGGGCTCGTGCTGAGCTGGGAGGCCGTGCCCGGGGCGACCGGCTACCGGGTGGTGCAGCGCCGGGTGGAGCCCGACCCCGACGAGGCGTCGGTGCTGCCGGTCGAGGTGGAGGACGACGGCGGCGAGAGGTCCGTGCTGGTGGAGTCGCTGTTCAGCGGTGCGCGGTACGAGTTCGTCGTGCGACCGTTCAAGGGCAGGGACGAGGGCGCGGAGTCCGAGCCCCTGCAGCTGGTGTGGGACGACGACCCGCCCCCCGGCCCCGACGGGATCGGGGTCCGGGACGGCGGCGCGACGGTGGTGTGGGACGCGGTGGAGGAGGCCTCCCACTACGAGGTGTGGGTGCGGCCGCTGGACTGCGTGTCCGCCGACGAGCGGCGGTCCCCGGGGGTCCCCGCGGACGTGGACGGGATGCCGGGCAGCCCGGACGGCGGGGGCGCGGCCCCGCCGGACGGGGGCGCGGACCCGTCCCCGCCGGCGCCGGACCCGGTTCCCACCGACCCGCCCCTGCCGGACCCCGGCCCGACCCCGGCGCCCGAGGCGCCGCTGCCCGCCCCCTCGGAGCCGGACGGCGGCTGTGAACGGCGCGACGGCCGCGGCCCCGAGGACGGGGAGGGCTGGCGCACGCTCGGCTCGGCGGGGGAGGAGCCGCGCTGGACGGCGACGGTGTCGGGCGCCTACGAGGTCGTGGTCCGCTCCTACCGGGACTACGTGGAGGGCGGTTTCTCCGACAGCGCCCTCCTGGGGGGCGGCTGATGGCCGTGCGGAGCGGTGCCGCGGGCGGCGCCCGGAGGCTCCGGTGGGCGGCACGCCTGCTGCCGTGGGCGGTGGGCCTGCTCGCCGGTGTCCTGGCGCTCGGGCCGGCGCTCGGCCCCGGGTACGTGCTCCGCTACGACATGGTGTTCGTGCCGGACCTGTCCTCGGGCACGGTGCTGGAGGGGGCGGACGGCTTCCCCCGGGCCGTGCCCAGCGACGTGGTGGTGGCCGCGCTGTCGGGCGTGCTGCCGGGCGACGCGGTGCAGGCGCTGGCGCTGCTGGCGGTGTTCGCCGTGGGAGGGGCGGGGGCGTCCGTCCTGTTCGCCCGCGCGTGGGCGGGAGGCGGGCCGGTGCGGGCCGGGACGCTCGCGGCCTCGGCCGCCGCGGGCCTGGCGTACGTGTGGAACCCGTTCGTCGCCGAACGCCTGCTGTTGGGCCAGTGGGCCGTGCTCCTGGGCTACGCGGGGCTGCCGTGGGTGGTGGGGGCCGTCGTCCGGTCGGCGGAGCTCCGGCCGGGGGCGGGGTTCGCCGGAGTCGTGCGCGCGCTCGTCCCGGCGGCCGTGGGCGGGTTCTCGTCCGTGGTGCTGACCGGGCTCACGGCGGGCCCGGTGGCTCTGCTGGGGGCCCGTCGGGCGCCCGGCGGCGCCCCGCCCGGAGCGGGCGGTCCCGGCGGTCGCCGGTGGGCGCGGACCGGGCTCTTCCTCGCGGCGCTGGTGACGGTCGCGCTGCCGTGGCTGCTGCCGTCGCTGACGAGCGGCGCGGGGACCGACCCGGCAGGGGTGGAGACGTTCGCGGCCAGGTCCGACACCCCGTTCGGCACGGCGGTGTCCCTGCTGCTCCTGGGCGGGGTGTGGAACTCGGGGGCCGTCCCGGCGGGTTACGGCGAGCCGGTGACGGCCGCCGTGCGGCTGCTCCTGTGCCTGGCGGCGCTCGCGGGCTGGGCGTGGCTGCTGCGGAGGGGGCGGCCGCCCTTCGGGGCGGGGCTCTCCGCGGCCGCCGCCGCGGGCCTGGCGATAGCCCTGCTGGGCGCCACCGCTCCCGGGCGGGAGCTCCTGGGCTGGCTGGTCGGGCTGTGGCCGGGGTTCGGGGTGCTGCGGGACGGCCAGCTCTACGTCGCCCCCCTGGCGCTGGTGCAGGCGCTCGGGCTGGGCGCGGCGGTGCTGTGGCTGTCGGGCTCCTCCGTGGCGGGGGAGGGGGGCGCCCCGCCGCGGGGCCTCCCCGTGGCGGGCGCCGTCCGTTCCCCGGGGGGAGACGGCCCCCCGCCTGCGGGCGGCTCCCGACCGGAGCCCGCCGGGCTGTGGCGGATGGTGCTGGCGGTGTTCGCGGGGCTCCTTCCCGTGGTGACCCTCCCCGGTCTCCTGTGGGGCGCGGGCGGCGCGCTCGCTCCCGCCGACTACCCCGCCTCCTGGCTGGAGGCCCAGCGGGCGGTGGCCGGGGACGGGCGCCCCGGGGCGGTGCTGGTGCTCCCGTGGAGCGCCTACCGGGGGATCGACTGGTCCGGCCGGCCGACCGTCGTGCTCGACCCGGCCACCCGGCTCTTCGACCGGCGGACGGTGTGGAACGACGACCTGGTGGTCGGCACTCCGGACGGCGGCGCGGTGGTGGTGACCGGCGAGGACGCCCGGGCCCGGGAGGTCGCCGGGCTGCTGCGGCCGGACCCGGGGACCGGGCTGCCCGAGCGGCTGGACCCCGGGGTCCTGGCCGGGGCCGGGGTGCGGTACGTGGCGGTGTCGGCACCGGTCGATAACCAGTTCTGGTCCGGGGTGGACGGACTGTCCGTGGTGGTGGAAGGGGTCGACATGGTGCTTCTGGAGGTTCAGGATCAGCACATCAAGGCAGACAAAGCCACCATTTCGGGGTTGGAAGTTACCGGTGGGTTAGTTACAGTTGGGGCAATCATCTGGTCTATGGCTAGATCAGGTTCTAGTCTCGTTTTCCAGTGCCTCGGTCCCAGTTCGGGGTCGGGCGCGCGGAAGGAGATCCCCAAGTGATCAAGGTAATCGCCGCCTGCGTCATCGGCGCGGCCCTGGCGGGGGGTGGCACTGTTCTGGCCACCAGCCTCGCCACGGACTCGACCGCGACCGCGGAGCCGGTGAACGAAACCCTCTACAACTACGGCGACCGCTAGGAAGCCCGAGTTCGACGGAGGACAGCGGGCGCCCCGTCCCCAGCGGGGCGCCCCACCCCCGAAACCCCGCGGCCCCCGTCCCAGGCCGCCCCCCACAGACGTCCGGTCGACGGGTCTGTTCGGCATGCGTTCCACCCTTCCCCCGCGTGATCGCCGTACGTGTCCAGGCGTACGCGGAGGGTGCTCGCGGTCGATCCTCCCGGACTCCGCGCGGAAGGAGAGCGTGTGGTCTTCCAGAAGGTCCGCCACGGGGCGGAACCCGCCCTGTCCCGGGTCGCCGCGTCCCCGGCCGCCACCGCCGCACCCGCCCCGGCGGAAGCCGGCACGGAGGCGCCCCCCGACCCCGGACCGCGCCTCGACGGCGTCCGCCTGGTCATGATCAACTGGCGCGACCCCTGGCAGGCCGCCGCCGGGGGAGCCGAGGAGTACGCCTGGCGGATCAGCCGCCACCTGGCCGAACGCGGCGCCATCGTCACCTTCCTCACCAGCCGCGAACCCGAACAGGCCCGCGTCGAGACCCGGGACGGCATCGTCATCAGGCGCATGGGCGGCAAGTTCACCGTCTACCCGCGCGTCATGGCGTGGCTCGCCCTGTGGCGGCGCGAGTACATGCTCGCCTTCGACTGCATGAACGGCATCCCCTTCCTGTCCCGGCTCGTCCTGCGCCGCGGCACCAGGGTGGTCAGCGTCGTCCACCACGTGCACGACCTCCAGTTCAACGCCTACTTCGCGGCCCCGCTCGCCCGGGTGGGCCGCTTCATCGAGTCGGCCGTCGCCTCCCGCGTGTACCGCGACTGCACGACCGTCACCGTGTCGGAGTCCTCCCGCCGGGCCATGCGCGAGAAGCTCGGCTGGAGGGCGCCCATCGAGATCGTCCACAACGGGGGCACACCCCCGGCGCGTCCCCTCCGGCCCGCCGCCCTCCACCACCCCCGGACCGCGCCCTCCGGCCGGCTCCTCCCCGGGCCCCCCGCGGCCCCCGCCACCGGCCTCGGGAGCCCCGCCGTCGTCAGCCTCGGCCGCCTCGTCGTCCAGAAGCGCGTCTCGCAGGTGGTCGACCTGGCGCGCAGCCTGCGCGGAGCGCACCCCGGCCTGAAGGTGCACATCATCGGGCGCGGCCCCGAGGGCGACCACCTGGCCGAACAGGTCGTGCGCGACGGCACCGGCGACCGGGTCCGCCTGCACGGCTTCCTCTCCGAGGAGGACAAGAACGGCGTCCTGGCGGCGTGCGACCTCCACGTGACCGCCTCCGAGTTCGAGGGCTGGGGCCTGACCGTCATCGAGGCCGCACGCCTCGGCGTGCCCACCGTGGCCTACGATGTGGACGGACTTCGCGATTCGGTGCGTGACGGTGAGACCGGGTGGCTGGTCCGCGAGGGCGAGGACCTCGCCGGCGCGGTCGCCAGGGCCCTGGAGGAGCTGTCCGACCCCCGACGGGCCGAGGCCGTGCGCCGCGCCTGCCTCGCGTGGGCCGCCCGGTTCACCTGGGAGGCCAGCGGCGCGCGGATGGCCCGGCTGGTCGCCGCCGAACTCGGCCTCCCCGGCGGAACCCCCGACCACCCCGGCGCCGGAGAGGCCCCGGCCACCACGACCACCCCGGGCGCCCCGGCCGGGGCAGCAGGCAGGAAAGAGCGAATGTGACTTCGGCGGAATCCACCGCCAGGCGCGAACCGGAGGATTCCAGCACACCGACCGCCCCCCGCGGAGAACTGGACCAGAGGCTGCTCACACGGCTCAAGGTCCTCACGGTGTGTCTGCTACTGGGCGCTCTGGCAGCGAGCATCGACCCCGGCAGGATCGTCAGCGACACCAAGATCGACCTGACGGCCGACCCCCTGGGGTTCATGGAGCGGGCCCTGCACCTGTGGGACGCCTCCTACTTCGGGCAGATCCAGAACCAGGCCTACGGGTACTTCTTCCCCAACGGCCCCTTCCACCTGCTGTTCGACTCGCTGGGCATGCCCGACTGGCTCATCCAGAGGCTGTGGATGGCGGTCCTGCTCGTCGCGGCCTTCACCGGCGTGTACAAGGTCGCCGAGGCCCTGGGCATCGGCACCGCCAACACGCGCATCCTGGCCGGGGTCGCCTACGCCCTGGCCCCCCGCGTGCTGACGCTGCTGTCGTACAACTCGGCCGAGCTCCAGCCCATGCTGCTGATGCCGTGGATCCTGCTGCCCCTGGTCCTGGGGGCCCGGCACGGGTACTCCCCGGCCCGCGCCGCACTGCTGTCCGGCCTGGCCTTCCTCCTGTGCGGCGGCACCAACGCCGCCTCCGAGCTGGCCGTCCTGGTCGTCCCCGGCCTCTACCTGCTGACCCGTGCCAACGGCCCCCGCAAGCGGCGGCTCATGGCGTGGTGGACCGCGGCCCTGGTCCTGGCCTCCTCCTGGTACGTCGCGCCGCTGCTCATCATGTCGCGGTACGTGTACTCGTTCATGCCCTACACCGAGGACGCCGCCGTCACCACCGGTGTCACGTCCCTGGTCAACGCGCTGCGCGGCACCTCCAACTGGATGGGGTTCCTCCCGGACCAGGGCAACACGGCCCTGCCCTCGGGCGCGGAGCTGTCCACCACCCCCTGGCTGATCGCGGCCACCGCGGTGGTCGCCGGGCTCGGCCTGGCCGGGCTGGTCAACCGGCGCACCCCCGAGCGCCTGTTCCTCATCACGAGCCTGCTGACCGGCACCGCGATCATCGTCGCGGGCTTCACCGGCGACCTCACCGGGCCCTTCGCGGAGACGGTGCGCACCCTCCTCGACGGGGCCCTCTCCCCGTTCCGGAACGTGCACAAGTTCGACGCGCTGATCCGCCTGCCGCTGGTCCTGGGGCTGGCCCACCTGCCGGTCGTGGTGGCGCGCGACCGGGCGGACCGCAGCGGGGGCCCCGTCCCCGGGCGCGTCCGCCGGGCGGTCGCGGGCGGCGCCTCCTCCGTCTTCCTCGTCACCCTCGTGCCCATCGGCGCCGTCGGCATCGCTCCCGCCGGGGGCTACGAGCGGATCCCCGAGTACTGGTACGAGGCGGCCGACTGGCTGGAGGAGCGCTCCGACGAGCGCGGCATGACCATGGCCCTGCCGGGCTCCGCGCGCGGCGAGTACGAGTGGGGACGCCCCCTCGACGAACCCCTGCAACCCCTCCTGGACGGTGCCTGGACCAACCACCAGATCATCCCGTGGGGGTCGGCGGGCGTCTCCCGCATCACCCACGAGATCGACCAGAGGGTCTCCTCGGGCCGCGGCTCCGCCGGGCTCTCCGCCACCCTCGCCCGCATGGGAGTCACCCACCTCCTGGTCCGCAACGACCTCCAGCGCACCGCCAACAACGGCGGCTGGCCCGCACGCGTCCACCAGGCGCTCCGGAACTCGCCCGGCATCACCGAGGCCGCCGAGTTCGGCCCGGTGATCGGCTCCCTCGACCACCAGTCCGCCTCGCAGTGGTTCGACCAGCCGTACCCGGCCCTGACCGTCTACGAGGTCGGGGAGGCGGCCCCGACCGTGGGCACCGTCCCCTCCGACGGGACGCTGAGGGTCACCGGCGGGCCCGAGTCCGTGCTCCACCTGGCCGAGCAGGGCCTGCTCACCGACGACCGCCCCGTCCTTCTGGGCGACGACCCCGGCGCCGCCGGGATCGCCGCGGAGGACACGATCGTCACCGACACCGCCCGCCGCCGCGAGGTCGTCTACCCCGACGTGCGCCGCAACGTGTCCGCGACCCTGACCGAGGACGAGGAACTCGAACGCGACGTCCCCGCGCCCGACGTCCTCGACCCGGCCTGGGAGGACCACGTCGCCCACGCCGAGGACATCGGGATCGAGTCGGTGAGGGCCTCCTCGTCCGAGAGCGGCGCGGGAGCACGCGCCGGCGACCGCGACCCCGGGCACGCCCCGCACGCCGCGCTCGACGACGACCTCACCACCTCGTGGCGGTCCAGCGCCTTCACCGGGGCCCTGGGCCAGTGGATCGAGGTCGAGTTCTCCGAGCCCCAGGACCTCACGGGGCTGAGCATCGCCTTCGAGCAGCTCGCCGGCGAGCCGCCGCCCTCCCGCGTCACGCTGGTCACCGACAACGGCGAGGCGGAGGTCCCCGTCGCCGAGACGGCGGAGCCGCAGGAGCTCATGGCCCCGCCGGGGCCCACCGGTACGCTGCGCGTGCGCGTGGACGAGCTCGCCTGGGAGCCCGAGTACCGGTTCGGCACCCGTGTGGGCATCTCCTCCGTCTCGGTCCCCGGCCTCGAACCGGACCGCACCCTGCGCGTGCCCGGCCCCGCGGACACCGGGACGCTGCTGTTCACCGGTTCCACCGGGACCGTGCCCGGCTGCATGGAGGGCTCCCACGTGTGGGTCTGCAACCCGCGCCTCCAGGTGCAGGGGGAGGACGCGCGCGGGCTGGACCGCACCTTCGACCTGTCGGCGGACGCGGCCTCCACGCCGCACTCCGTGACCGGCGAGGTCGTGCTCACCGATCCCAGGGAGGCGGAGAACGCCGCGAACCGGGCCGGCCCCCATCCGCACGTGACCGCCTCCTCCACCGCGGTGGAGCACCCGGCGGCCATGGGCCGGGGCGTCCTGGACGGTGACGAGAGCACCGTCTGGTACCCGGACCCGGAGGAGAAGAACCCCTGGCTCGACATCGACCTGGGGACTCCCGCCGAGATCGGGTACCTGGCCGTCGAGTTCCCGCGCGCCGACAGCGTGATGCGGCCGATCCGCGTGACCGTGGAGGGCGGCGGCACCGTCCGCGAGGGCTGGCTCGACGGCAGCGGCCGGGTGGACTTCGCCGAGTTCACCGCGTCCTCGCTGCGGGTGACGTTCGAGCGGCCCGAGGGGCAGTCGCTGGAGATCGGCTCCGTCGAGCTCCCCGGCGTCGAACCGGTCGACCCGCTGCCCGAGGGCGACGCGTCCACCGCCTGCGGCCTGGGCCCCACGCTGCGGGTCAACGGACAGCGCGTGGAGACCCGGATCAGCGGGGGAGCCCTCGCCGACCAGCTCACCGGTCGGCCGGTGCCCTACGAGAGCTGCACGGACCTGGACCTGGTCGAGGGCGAGAACCGGGTCGTGGTCGACCCGGGCAACCGCTACGAGGTGCGCTCGGCGCTCATCGGCTCCGCGGGGCCGGCCGCGGACCGGGCCGAGGTCACCACGGCCGAGGTGGAGGCGCTGCACGAGTGGGGGCCGGGCGAGCGCCGGTTCGACGTGGACGTCGACGAGGACAGCTTCCTGGTCGTCAACGAGAACTTCAACGAGGGCTGGCGGGCGGTCCTGGAGGGCGGGGACGCGCCGCTGGAGCCGATCCGCCTGGAGGGGTGGAAGCAGGCCTGGGTGCTCCCGGAGGGCAGCGCGGGCACGGTCACCCTGACGTACACGCCCGACACCGCCTACCACCGCGCCCTCGCCGTCGGCGCCGCCCTGGCCGCGGTGCTGGTGGCGGCGGCACTGTGGCCCCGCCGGCTCCTGCCGGGCGGGCGCGCCCTCCGGGCCTCGCCCCCGCGCGGCTCCCGGGCCCTGCCCGCGGCCGGCTCCGGGTGGCCGGGCCGCTGGGCGGTCCTGCCGCTCGGCCTGGCCTACGGGGTCTGGGTCGCGGGCTGGGTCGGCGCGGCCCTGGTCGGCCTGATCCTGCTGTGCATGTGGTGGCTGGGCCGCCGCGCGCCCCGGCGGCTCAGGCACGCCAGGCCCGGGCGGCCGTCGATGGGCGGGCGCCTGCTGCCCCACCTGGCCGGGCCGTGGCCCCCGGTGGTGTCGCTGGGCCTGGCCGGGCTGTCCGTGGCCCTGGGCACCCACCTGGCCCTGTACATGCCCTTCCACGACGTCACGGAGGCGTTCGGGGGAGCGCTGCGCGGCTGGGCGGCCCAGCTGCTGTGCCTGCCCGCGCTCGCCAGGCTCGTCCTGGCCCTGGGCCGGCGCGGCGACGGCGACCCGGCCGACGCCGACCCGCCGGCGGTCCGCGCGGCCGCCGGGGCGGACCCGGAGGCCGCCCGCGGACCGGACCCGGGCGGGGCGGACGGGAGCGCCCCGGCGGCGGAGCCCCGTGACGGCGACCTGAGGGAGCCCGACTCCGAGGAGGCCCGCGCATGAGCGCGACCGGGACGCGGACCGACAGCCAGGTCGGCCCGCCCGGGACCCCCGGACGCCCCCTGCCGCGGGGCGCCGTCATGGTGGCGCTGGGGGCGTTCCTGCTGACACTGGCCGCCCTGCTGCCGCTGTACGTGCACGACAGGATCGCCCTGCTGCCGGCGCAGACCCGGTTCGACGTCAGGATGGTCGACGAGGACGCCGGCTACCTCGACACCTCCACCTGGCGGTGGGTGGAGGCCGCGGAGCTCACCCGGGTGACCCGCGTGGACGGCTCGGCCCACGGCGGGGACTGGTCGGCGTGGGAGGTGTCCGTGGACACCTCGGTGCCCGACCGGATGATCGACCACTGGAGCCGGCGGGTGATCGTGGACCGCGAGACCGGCAGGGCGGTGAACTGCTGCGGCGAGCACGTCGACGGCGACCGCGCGGTCCGCCAGGCGGGGCTCGTGTACTCGTGGCCGCCCGGGGCCGAGGAGGGCGACCACCCGTTCTACGACGCCGAGGTGCGCTCGGCGCCGATGCTGGAGTTCCAGGAGTGGGACGAGGTCGCCGGGGTCCCCGTGCGCCGGTACAGCCAGTGGGTCGAGGCCTCCCAGGTGCCGGAGTCGGCGCGCCCGGTGCCCGCCGGGCTGTTCCGGTCCGGCGCCCGGGGGACGGTCACCGCCACGCGCTGGCTGGAGGTGAGCCGCACGTTCTGGGTGGAGCCGGTCAGCGGGATCGTGGTCGACGCCCACGAGACGCGCTCGGAGACCCTGCGCCCGCAGGACGGCGGGGGCGAGGTCCCGCTCCTGTACGCGGAACTGGTCATGGCGGACAACCAGGTCTCGGCCTACGCCGAGCAGGCCCGCGTCCGGTCGGTGCTGCTGCGCGCCCTGGACTCCTGGGCGCCCTGGGCGCTGGGACCGCTCGGCGGGCTGGCGGTCCTCGTCGGCCTGGTGGGGGCATGGCGGGGCCACCGTGCGGACGGCGCCCCCGCCGATCGGGAGGCCCCCGCCCGGAGGCGCGGGCGCCGGCGGGCCCGGGAGCCCCTCGACCCGCAGTGGTGACCGGGCCCCGGCGGACGGGGCCGCGTCCGCCGGCGCACGCCTGTGTTCCGGAGGTGGGCGAGGAGGCCACGCCGTAGTATCGGACACATGTGCGGTCGCTATGCCCAGTCCCGGAACGTGCACCAGCTGCAGCTCGCCTTCGGGCTGCCCGAGCAGGCCCTCCCCGAGGAGGCGGACCCCCGGTCGTGGCCTCCGCTGGAGGAGCTGGAGCCGGACTACAACATCTCGCCGGGAAGGCCGGTGTACGCCGTGCTCGGTCCGCCGCCCCGGGCCGGCGACCAGGGCCCGCCCGGGCCCAGGACCCTGCACACGCTGCGCTGGGGGCTCGTCCCCTCCTGGGCCAAGGACCGCAACGTCGGCTACCGGATGATCAACGCCCGGAGCGAGACGGTCGCCGACAAGCCGGCCTTCCGCACCGCCTACCGCCGCCGCCGGTGCCTGCTGCCCGCCGACGCCTACTACGAGTGGCAGCTCGTCGGCAAGGACGGCACCGTGCAGGCCAGCACCTCGCCCGCGACCGACCCCCAGCACAAGAAGCGCAAGGCCAAGGCCGACAAGAAGCCCTACTCGATCCACTACCGGGACGACCGCCCCCTGGCGATGGCGGGCATCTTCGAGCGCTGGCGCGACCCCGAGGTGCCCGAGGACGACCCCGCCGCCTGGGTGTGGAGCTGCGCGGTCGTCACCACCGAGGCGGCGCCCGGGCTCGACCACATCCACGAGCGCATGCCGGTCGTCGTGCCGCCGGAGGACTGGGCCGCCTGGCTGGACCCCGCCTCGGGCGCCGACGAGCTCGCGCACCTGCTGGGGGAGACCCCCGTCGACCGGTTCGCGGTCGACGAGGTGTCCACCGACGTCAACACCATCAAGAACAACCGCCCCGACCTGCTCGAACCCCTCACCGACACCGGGGGTGGCGAACCGGGGACACTTTTCTGACCCCTGTGACGGTGGACACGGCGGGGGCGGCCCTGTGTATGGTGTGCGTGGCCGAAGGGCCCCGGCACCGGGATCGAGGTGCCGCGGCACGCTCGACGTGCCCACACATGTGAATACGCAACGCGGGAGCTCGCGCCATGGCGGGCTGAGAGGGCGACTCGACGGTGTCGCCGACCGCAGAACCTGTTCGGGTAATTCCGACGTAGGGAGGCATGCCATGACGGCTACCGACGGTCGTGACGTCAGTTCCACCAGAGGTTCCGCCACCGCCGTTCACCGGGTGACCACTGGTCCCATCATGGGATCATCCAAGGTCTATCGCGAGGTCGTGACCCCGGAGGGGCACACGCTCCGCGTGCCCCGGCGCAGGGTGGGACTCAGCAACGGCAGCCACTTCGACCTGTACGACACCTCCGGCCCCTACACCGACGACGCCGTGTCCGTCGACGTCCACCGGGGCCTTCCCCCGACCCGCCTGGCCTGGGCCGGGGACCACCGGACGGCCGGCGGCGCGTCCACCCAGCTCGCCCGCGCGAAGGCCGGGACCCTCACCCCCGAGATGCGCTTCGTGGCCGAACGCGAGGGCGTGGACCCCGAGTTCGTCCGCTCAGAGGTGGCACTGGGCCGCGCGGTCATCCCCGCCAACCGGTGCCATCCCGAGTCCGAACCGATGATCATCGGCAAGAACTTCCTGGTCAAGATCAACGCCAACATCGGCAACTCCGCCGTCACCTCCTCCGTGCCCGAGGAGGTCGAGAAGATGGTGTGGGCCACCCGCTGGGGCGCCGACACCGTCATGGACCTGTCCACGGGCAGGCGCATCCACGAGACCCGCGAGCGCATCCTGCGCAACTCGCCCGTCCCGATCGGCACCGTGCCCATCTACCAGGCACTGGAGAAGGTCGACGGGGACCCGGCCCGGCTCAGCTGGGAGGTCTACCGGGACACCGTGGTCGAGCAGTGCGAGCAGGGCGTGGACTACATGACGGTGCACGCGGGGGTGCTGCTGCGGTACGTGCCGCTCACCGCCCGCCGGGTCACCGGCATCGTCTCCCGGGGCGGCTCCATCATGGCCGCCTGGTGCCTGGCCCACCACAGGGAGAGCTTCCTGTACACCCACTTCGAGGAGCTGTGCGAGATCCTCCGGGAGTACGACGTCACCTTCTCCCTCGGCGACGGGCTGCGACCCGGGTCGATCGCCGACGCCAACGACGAGGCCCAGTTCGCCGAGCTCCGCACCCTGGGGGAGCTCACCCACGTCGCCCGCGCGCACGACGTCCAGGTGATGATCGAGGGCCCCGGGCACGTCCCCATGCACAAGATCGCGGAGAACGTGCGCCTGGAGGAGGAGCTGTGCGGCGAGGCGCCGTTCTACACGCTCGGCCCCCTGGCCACCGACGTGGCCCCCGGTTACGACCACATCACCTCGGCGATCGGTGCCGCGCAGATCGGCTGGCTCGGCACGGCGATGCTCTGCTACGTCACGCCCAAGGAGCACCTCGGGCTGCCCGACCGCGACGACGTCAAGACGGGCGTCATCACCTACAAGCTCGCCGCGCACGCCGCCGACCTGGCCAAGGGGCACCCCGGGGCCCAGGAGTGGGACGACGAGCTGTCCAGGGCGCGGTTCGAGTTCCGCTGGCAGGACCAGTTCCACCTGTCCCTCGACCCCGAGACCGCCCGGTCCTTCCACGACGAGACCCTGCCGGCCGAACCGGCCAAGACGGCGCACTTCTGCTCCATGTGCGGGCCCAAGTTCTGCTCCATGAAGATCACCCAGGACGTGCGCCGCTACGCGGAGGAGCACGGTCTGGACACCGTCGCGGCCATCGAGCGGGGCATGGCCGACAAGTCGGCGGAGTTCTCCGAACAGGGCAAACGCGTGTACCTCCCCCTCGCCGAGTAGGGCGTGCGCCGCGGGCGCCCCGGCGGGTCCGGCCTCCGCGGGCCGGGCCCGTCCCCCGGGAGACCGGGGGGCGGGCCGCTCGCGGAGTGTGGAAGGCCGGAGTGTCCCCCCGGCCACCCCGCACCACGTGTGAGCTCCCGCGGACGCCCTCGTCCGCGACGGAGGGGACGCCGCTCAGCCGGGCTTGCGGGCGCTGGCGACCAGGTGCACGCCGACGTAGTCGTCGGACTCGGTCGCCCGCAGCTCCATCTCCACCAGGCGTCCCATCGACCTCGGGTCGCGGGCCAGCATCATCTCCACCGTGGAGGCGGACAGCACCGTGCGGGGCTTGATCCACTCCAGTTCCAGACCCGCGTCCGAGAGCGTCTCGGTGAGCTGCTCGGCGGTGAAGCACCGGGTGATGGAACCGTCGGGCCAGGGGACCAGGAGCACGTCCGCGCTCGGCGCGTGGCTCAGCTCCGGCCAGCAGTCCTGCTCGGCGAGCAGCGCCATGCCCAGCACCACGGAGTCCACGCACAGCAGGGCGCGTCCCCCCGGGCGCAGCACCCTGGCGACCTCCGCGACGGAGGACTCGGTGGCCAGGTGGCGCGACAGGACCCGGTTGTCGGCGATCACCCCGTCGAAGACCTCGGAGGCGAAGTTGCGCAGGAAGGCGGAGTCCCCGACGACGTGGCGCAGGCGTCCGCGCCGCGCCGGGCGCGGCACCACCGCGCGCCCGTTGACGAGGGTGAGCGGGCGGCGCACCGCCATGTCGGCGGAGGGGAGCAGGGTCACGACGTCGTGGCCGGCGGCCACCGCGCGCGGGGTGCCCTGGTAGTCGGGGCTGGACACGTCGAGGAGCCGGGAGGGTGCCTCGGGGAGCCAGCGGGCGATCTGCGCCTCCGCGACCGCCCAGTAGAACCGCCAGTAGTCCGAGAGGCGGTCGGGGGTGGCGAACTGCGCCGCGGGCGAGCGGGGGCGTTCGGAGGCAGGGGTTGAGGACGGTTGCACGTGCGCTCCTCTCCCATCCTTCAAGTGGTCCTACCCGCACTCTGCCATGCCTCACCTCCGATGACCGAGGCAAACGACAATTTCGGGCGGGTAAGGGACCTTCGTCCCCCCGGTGGCGCGGAATCAGCCCGGCGCGAACGTTGTTGTCCTCCACACCGCCACCGGAAGCGGACGTCCGGGGCGGACGAAAGTCCTATGAGGAGGGTCGTCAGAGCATGCCGACTGCCGGTTCATGTCTCGAGCGCGGGGAGACGGCGTCGCCGCCACGCGGTGGCGGTGCGCGGGTCAGGGCCACGGGACCGTATCGTTGGGGTATGGATGCCCCAGCTGGGACCAGTGCGAGGAGGCCGACGGGCTTGGAACAGGGCCAGGAGACAGCCGAGGAGAGGGACGAGCGGTTCGAGAGGGACGTGCTCCCCTTCCTCGACCAGCTCTACTCCGCGGCGTTGCGGATGACACGCAACCCCGCTGACGCGGAGGACCTCGTCCAGGAGACCTTCGCCAAGGCGTTCGGTTCGTTCCACCAGTTCAAACAGGGGACGAACCTCAAGGCGTGGCTGTACCGCATCCTCACCAACACCTTCATCAACTCCTACCGCAAGAAGCAGCGGGAGCCGAAGCAGGCGGGGACCGAGGACGTCGAGGACTGGCAGCTGGCCCAGGCCGCGTCGCACACCGCGGCCGGTCTGAAGTCGGCCGAGGCCGAGGCGCTCGAACACCTCCCCGACAGCGACGTCAAGCGGGCGCTCCAGGAGCTGCCCGAGGACTTCCGGATCGCCGTGTACCTCGCCGACGTCGAGGGCTTCGCGTACAAGGAGGTCGCCGAGATCATGGGGACGCCGATCGGGACGGTCATGTCCCGTCTGCACAGAGGCCGTCGCCAGCTCCGGTCGCACCTGGAGGAGTACGCGGCGGAGCGCGGCTTCCTGCCGGCGAGGGCGGCCGCGGCCGCCGGCGTCGCCTCGGGAACGTCCGCTGGTGGGGGTCAGGACGGGTCGGATCGAGGAGATCTGCGATGAGCGGCGGTCACGGCGAACACAGCGACACCCCGTGCAGCGAGGTGCTCGACAAGCTCTACACCTATATCGACGGTGAGCTCGAGGAGCGCAACTGCGAGCAGATCAGGGAGCACCTGGACGGCTGCAGCCCCTGCCTGGAGGAGTACGGGCTCGACGAGGCGGTGAAGAAGCTCGTGGCCAAGCACTGCGGTTGCGACCCCGTCCCGATGGACCTGCGCGACAAGGTGCTGGGGCGTCTGGCCCTGGCGCGCACGGAGCAGCTGGCCAAGGAGGCCGGCGCGGAGGCGCCGGGAGCGCCCGCCTGAGGGCCTCGTCCTCGGCCTCCGACACCCGAGACGGCGGTACCTGGAATTCCAGGTACCGCCATTGTCTATTTTGTGCCCCATTTCTGAATTGACTGACTCTGGCTCCTTGTGTGGCAATTTAGGGCTTTTGCGTGAATGTCTTCCCCGTTTCCCCGTGGCTGCCGGAGTTTTGGTCACGTGCGGACGCGGCAACCTTCTTGCAGCGTTCTTCGACACGCCCGGAACACCGGCTCCGTCCCAGGCCGTAACCGACTCGGAATGTTTTTTCCCCCGAGTCCCCCAGACTGTTGCGAATGGTTACTTTCCGTAGTCGTTCGAGGTGGTCTCGGTCGGGTGGGCCGAGGGCAATCGTCTTGACGGCGGGTAGTCCAACCTGCTTGTCCGATGATCAGTGGTTACTCAGGGTAATAGAATAAAATTACTAATTGAATTCGTAATTCCGCATTCCGGAACTTGTTGCCATCGCGGGGTTGCGGATCGACGGTGGTTCGGGTCGGAGGTAAACAGGAGCCTGCTGTTGCCCGTTAAACTGGTCGCCATATCCAACGAATGGGGTAATTTACGCGGCGTGCCCGGGGGAATGGAGGTGCGCCTGCGTCGGGGAGAGGGGAACAACGATGTTCATCAGCATGCTCCACACCGCGATCGGTGCTCTTTGGGTCGTAACCGCCTTCACCGGGTGGTCCTGGTGGTAGAACAGAACCGGTGAAACCATGACAGTCCGGTCGTCATTGGCGGGGGGTGAACGGGGGTGCGGGCTCTTCCTCAGGGCGCGCGTGTCTACGTCGGAATCATCGTTGTCAGTGCTGTCGCCATCGTGCTCATCGGTCCCTACTCGGGAATCGATCTGCAGACGCTGGTCCTCGTCGCGATCCTCTTCGTGGTCGCGGAGTCGATCAGCACAGCCGTCCTCAAGGGCGTCAGAGCGGGGATATCACCGAGCTCGGCCGTCTCGCTGGCCGCGGTGGTCCTGGTCGGACCGGTCGGTGCGGCGGTGGTCGGTTTCGCCTCCTGCCTCACGATCCGCAGGATGGACCTCGTCAAGAGGGCCTTCAACGGCGCGCAGTTCGCACTGGCGGCCTACGCGGCCGGACACGTCTACCTTCTGCTCGGCGGAACGGTGGGGGAACCGGGCCGGGAGGACTTCCCGGCCGTGGTGCTCCCCTACGTCGCCGCCGTCCTGACCCACTCCCTGGTCAACTCGGTCCTCATCGGCACCCTCATGTGGGCGCTCGGGGTCGTGCGGCCGGGGAGCCGGAGCAGGCTCCACTGGCGTCCCCTGGTCGCCGTCGAGCTGTCCTCCATGGGCTACCAGATGCTGGGGCTCGCCATCGCGGCCGTCTGGGGAGGGGTCGGACTCGTCGCCCCGCTCCTGGTCCTGCTGCCCCTGTTCATCGCCCGCTGGACCTTCGCCCAGCAGCTGGACGAGGCGCGCGCCCACGAGGCGACCCTCGCCACCCTCTGCCAGGCGGTGGAGACCAAGGACTACTACACCCGGGGCCACTGCATGCGCGTCGCCGAGGGCGCCGCCATGATCGCCCGGGAACTGGGTATGCCCGCCGAGCGGGTGCAGAAGATCCGGTACGCCGGAATGCTGCACGACATCGGCAAGCTCGGAGTACCCACCAAGGTGTTGCAGAAGACGGGCAAACTCACCGACGACGAGTACGCGGCCATCAAGCTCCACCCGACCCGCGGCTACGAGATCGTCCGCGAGATCAGCTTCCTGGACGAGGCGCTGGCCGGGATCCGCCACCACCACGAGCGCCTCGACGGGCGCGGCTACCCCATGGGGCTGGTGGGGATGGAGATCCCCGAGTCCGCGCGCATCATCAGCGTCGCCGACGTCTTCGACTGTCTCACCTCCACGCGCTCCTACCGGCAGGCGTGGTCGGCGGAGGACGCCATCGCCGAGCTCCGCGCCTGTGCCGGGACCCAGTTCGACCCCAGGATGGTGGAGGCCCTCGTGCGCGCCGTCGAACGGGAGGGCTGGGAGACGCCGGACATCGCCGAGCCCCCGGGCGGCTGCTACACCGAGGCGGACCCCACGAACCGGACCTGCCCGGGGTCCGTGGACACCGCGGCCGGCGACGAGGCGCCGGCTCCGGCGCCCGTGCCGGAGCCGGAGGAGGAGGCGGCCGACACGGCCGCTCCCGCCGACGCGGTGACGGGCGGGAGCGAGCGATGATGACCCAGAAGCAGTCCGACGGCGCGGGGACGTCGCGCCCGGCGCTGAGCGGACCCGAGGGCGGGGCCCTCAGCCACCAGCGCCCGCGCGGCCCCCTCTGGCGCACGGCCCGGCCGTTCCGCGCCGTGCTCGTCGGCTCGGTGGGGGCCGGGGCCCTGGCCGCCCTGGTGTGGACGGCCGCCACCGGTTTCGTCGAACCCTACGTGGCGCTCGCCTTCTGCCTGGTCATCGCGGTCGGAGAGCTGGCCAGGATCACGCTTCCGGGATCGCGCGAGGTCGCGCCGATCGCCTCGGCCGGTGCGATCAGCTACGCCTTCCTGCTCACCCTGGGCGCCGGGCCGCTCCACCACTCCGCCTGGCAGGTGGTGGCGGTGGTCGCGCTGGGCGTGGCACTGGGGGAGCTCCCGCACGTCGCGGTGGGGCGCAGCCCCCGGGTCGAGGACGCGGTCCGCAGGGTGCTCGCCGCCACGGTGCTCGCGGTGGCCTTCCGTCCGCTGGCCGAGCAGCTGGGGCTGGTGGGGCCGTCGGTGACGGCCACGCTGCTGATGGCCGCACTGGTGCTGCTCACCTGGTTCGCGGACTCCCTGGTCGCGGCCGTGCTCAGGGCGGAGCGCCTGCGCACAAGGCTCATGGTCGCCGTCCGGGACGAGCTGCGCGCCCAGTTCGCCACGGGCGCCGCGATCGGCTCCAGCGGTGTGCTGATCGCGCTCGCCTGCACGGTGACCGGCCTGGCCGGCCTCCTGGTGTTCACGGCGCCCCTGCTGGTGTCCCAGGCGGCCTTCCGCCGCCACGCGGAGGTGCGGCGGACCTACCTGGAGACGGTGCGCGCGCTGTCGCGGGTGACCGAGGTGGGCGGGTACGTCGAGAACGGCCACTCGCGCCGGGTCAGCCAGCTGTCCCACGGGATCGCCTGCGAGCTGGGACTGGCCGAGGCCGAGCTGCTGGAACTGGAGTACGCGGCGCTGATGCACGACATCGGCCAGCTGTCGCTGCGGGAGCCCATCGCGGGCGGGGCGACCGTGCTCGCCTCCCCGCGGGAGCAGAGGCGGATCGCCGAGCTCGGATCGGCGATCATCCGGGAGACCGGCGTGCTGGACAACGTCGCGGAGACGGTCCGGCGCCAGTGCGAGCCGCTCGCGGGCGACGGCGACGAGGGGGTGCCGCCCCTGGGCAGCAGGATCATCAAGGTCGCCAACGCCTTCGACGACCTGGTGGGGGAGAACGGGGACGCGGAGCGCCGCGCCGCCGTGCTGGAACGCCTGCGGATGGACACCGACAGCGAGTACGACCCCCGCGTGGTCGACGCCCTGGCCTCGGTGCTCGCCCGGGTCTGAGCCGCCTCCCGGCGCAGGGACGGCCCCGCCTGCGCTTCCCCGGACGCCCCGGCGGGGCGCGGGGGGAGCGGCGGGGCCCGTCAGTCCAGGGGCGGGCGCAGGCGGGTGACGAACTTGTAGCGGTCGCCGCGGTACAGCGACCGCACCCACTCCACCGGGTGGCCGTCGCCGTCGAAGCTGTGCTGGCAGTGCAGCACCAGGGGCAGGCCGACGTCCACGCCCAGCAGCCGGGCCTCGTTGGGGGTGGCCAGGACCGTCTCGATCGACGCCTCCGCCTCGGCCAGGGAGACGTCGTAGGCGCTCGCCAGGGCTTCGTACAGCGAGGCGTAGCGGTCCAACTGGCGCCGGAGGCCCGGGAAGCGCCGTGCGGCGAGGTGGGCGGTCTCCACGGCCATCGGCTCGCCGTTGGCCAGGCGCAGCCGCTCGATGCGCAGCACGCGGCCGCCCGAGCGGATCGCGAGGAGCTCGGCGAGCTGGTCGTCGGCGTTGATGTAGCTCACGTCCAGGATGCGGGTCGCCGGGTGCAGGCCGTGCGCGCGCATCTCCTGCGTGTAGCTGGTGAGCTGGAGCACCTGGGCGACCTTCGGCTTGGCCACGAACGTGCCCTTGCCCTGGATGCGGAGGAGGCGGCCCTCCACCACCATCTCGGTCAGCGCCTGGCGCACCGTCGTCCGGGACGTGCCGAACTGGGTCGCCAGCGCCCTCTCCGGGGGGACCGGGTTGCCCGCGGGCATCGCCTCGATCAGCTCAAGGAGCTGCTTCTTCACCTGGTAGTACTTCGGCACCCGGGGGTTGCCGTCCAGTGTGCGCTGACCAGTCATCAGTCTCCTCCGCCGCGTCCCGCGCTTGCCGCACACACCCCGCCGGCGTGGCCGGTACGGCGGGCGGGCGGCCGCCGATTGGTGTGGACCACTGGTCGAGTGCGTACCCCTTGAGTATGCACGCCTTCATGGGATGATTTGTGAGTGCCTCACCTCAGTGATCTCATCCGGCGACACACGTCACTCAAACAAGCGGACCTGGAGTGGATCCACTCCCTGGTCTCGGACTGGCAGCTCCTCGCGGACCTGTCCTTCGCGGACCTCGTGCTGTGGGTGCGACTGCGCGAGGACGACGGCTGGGTGTCGATCGCCCAGATGCGCCCCACGACCGGCCCGACCGCCTTCCAGGACGACCTGGTCGAGGCCGTGCTCCTGGACGACATGACGGATGTCACGTCGCGGACGGCGTCGCGGGCGGTCGGCCGCAGGGCCCTCATCGACCGCGCGTGGAGCGAGGGGCGGATCTGCCGCGACGGCGACCCGGACTGGTCCGGGGGGGTCCCCGTGCGGGAGGAGACCATCCCGGTGCGCCGCGAGGGCAACCTCATCGGCGTCATCCAGCGCAGCACCAACCTGAGCTCGGCGCGCACGCCCAGCCGCCTGGAGCTGACCTACCTCCAGAGCGCGGGCGACCTGGCGCAGATGATCGCCGAGGGGGCGTTCCCGTTCAGCGACCAGGGGCCGCTCATGGTGCGGTCCCCGCGCGTGGGCGACGGGCTCCTGCGGCTGGACCAGAACGGCGAGGTGGTCTACGCCAGCCCCAACGCCCTCTCGGCCTACCGGCGGCTCGGGCTGGCGGCCGACCTGGTGGGCGCGCGCCTGGACCGCACCACCCTGGAGCTGGCCGCCACGGGGGAGGCGCGGGACGAGGCGCTCACCTACACCGCGAGCGGCCGTGCGCCGCAGGAGGCGGAGGTGGAGACGCGCGGCGTCACCGTGCAGCTGCGTGCCATCCCCCTGGTCATCGACGGGGTGCGCATAGGGGCGCTGGTGATGGTCCGCGACGTCACCGAGCTGCGGCGCCGCGAGCGCGAGCTGATGACCAAGGACGCCACCATCCGGGAGATCCACCACCGGGTCAAGAACAACCTCCAGACGGTGGCCGCCCTGCTGCGGCTCCAGTCCCGGCGCCTGGACGTGCCCGAGGCGCGGGCGGCGCTGGACGAGGCGGTGGGCCGGGTCGGGTCCATCGCGATCGTGCACGAGATGCTCTCGCACACCCCGGACGAGGTCGTGGACTTCGACGACATCGCCGACCGGGTGATCCAGATGGCGGCGGAGGTCTCCTCGACCGGCGGAACGGTCGTGCCCCGCAGGGTCGGCGGCTTCGGGCTGCTGAACGCCCTGGTGGCGACGCCGCTGTCGATGGTGCTCGCCGAGCTCGTGCAGAACGCCGTCGAGCACGGGCTGGAGCAGGGGCCGGGGCGGATCGAGGTGCGGGTGCGCCGGTTCGACCCGGAGCCCGCCCATCCGGGCTCGGGGAGCCTGGAGCTGGCCGTGTCCGACGACGGCGGCGGGCTGCCCCTCGACTTCGACCTGGAGGGCGCCACGAGCCTGGGACTCCAGATCGTGCGGACCCTCATCGTGGGCGAGCTGGGGGGAACCCTGGCGATCAAGCCGATGGAGAGCGGCGGGACCGAGGTCGCCATCAGCCTGCCGCTGGAGCGCGAGGAGGGCGAGGTGCCCTGAGGGAGGTCTCCCCGGAAGGGGAGGCGCGCGGTCCCCGTCGCGCCGCGGGGACCTCTCGTGCTCCCCGTGTGCGCACGGGGGAGCGCCGTCCGTCGGGACGCGCCTCCCGCGGCGGGTTCCGCCGCGGGGGTTCCGCCGGTGTCACCGGAGGGGGTGCGCCGGTGCGGCGGTGTACCGCTGTGGCCGCGGGTGCGGCCGAGGGGGTGTCAGCTGCGGACCATGGAGCGGTGGGAGGAGCCGCGGCGCTTCTTGAGCAGGCGGCGCTCGTCCTCGCTGGTGCCGCCCCACACACCGCCGTCCTGGCCGCTCTCCAGCGCCCACTTCAGACAGGCCGAGCTGACGGGGCAGCGCTGACAGACCGCCTTCGCTTCCTCGATCTGGATCAGTGCGGGGCCGAAGTTCCCGATGGGAAAGAAGAGTTCGGGGTCTTCGTCACGGCAGGCTGCGTCATGGCGCCAGTCCATGCGGTCCACTCCTCACGGTGAGGCGATCGGATGCTTGTGAAGCTTTTCACGATCGTGCGCGTGTGCGGATTGTGCGAAGGGCGCCCGATGGATGGGTCCCATCGGAGGATGTCCAGGCCGAGATGGTTCAGGTTTCACCCCACGGCCATGTGGGAAGCGCCCAAATTAACTCGCCCGTAACTCGCGGCGATATCTTGAGCGTGACAGGGTTCCCCGGGGCATGCAAGAGGTCCCGAGGCCGAAGGTCCTGATCGGTGTGTCAGGTGCGTCACAGTGCTTGCGAATGGCATCTATCGCCGCAATTAACAGATGATTCGTAATGCCTTCGGTACAGAGTGGAAGTTGACCTGTTCTCGGTCGCCCAGGTATTCGCCGTCGATTTGGAACGCCCTGGGGTGCGACGACGTGATGCGGAGAGAGTCCTGGTCATGCCACGTGGCGTAGCCGTCCCCCTGCGCGGGCAAGCCTTTGGGGAAGAACATTTGGGAAAGAACCCAGCCGGTGATCGCGTGTGACGAGTGGGTCAGGGCGAAAGCGTCCAGCCCCAGCTCGAAACGGGACGCGGGGGTCGGCTGAAGGGGGAGGGCGCCCGCGTACGTCCACGGTGTGGTGTTGGTGACGAGCGCGAAATACACCTCTTCGAGGGTCCTTCCGCGACTGGACACGCTTAGTGACGGATCGCGGATATCGCCCTGGAAGAACAGCTTTACCGCGACTTCGGCGTACAGCGCCGGAGTGGCCTTGCGGCCGTTCGCGCGCTCGTGCTCCACCTGCTGGACCACATCGGCGTCCCATCCGAAGCCGGCACAGAAAGTGAAGTAGCGGTCGTCCTGGTCGCTGGTGATCCGCCCGAGGTTGATCTCGCGCTCGCGCCCCTCGCGGACCGCCTCGAGCACCGCGCCGGTCGCCTCCACCGGATCGCCGGGCACTCCGAGGGCGCGGATGAACACGTTGGCGCTGCCGCCCGGGATCACCGCGTAGCGCGGACGCTTCAGCCCCTCGGGGGCCGTCAGGAGGCCGTTGACCACCTCGTTGACGGTGCCGTCGCCGCCGAGGCTCAGCACGAGCTCGTAGCCGCGGGCCGCGGCCTCGCGGGCGAGGACCACGGCGTGGTCGCGGTACTCGGTCTCGGCGACGGTGATGTCCAGCTCCGAGGCCAGGGCGCCCAGGATCACCTCACGGGTCCGTGACGTGGTCGTGGTCGCCTGGGGGTTCACGATGAATAGGGCGCGCACCCGCTCAGTGTAGGCGTTCGGGGGGTACGGGGCCCGCCGTACCCGTGACGAGCCCCGCGGGCGTCCGCCGCGGGGCCCGCGCGGCCGGGCGCGAAGCCCGGGGGCGGGCGGCGGGGCCGCGCGGGCGCGTATAGGCTCGTCGGGTGTCTTCTCGTCCCGTCACCGTCGTCGCCGCAGCAGCACTGGAGGCCCTGATCGGGCTGGCCGCGGCGGTCGGCGGACTCTACAGCTTCGTCATCGCCGTCACCGGCCGGGCCGGCGACCTCACCAACGCGATCCCCCTGGCCGCCCTGGGCCTGGGCGTGGGCGCGCTGCTGGTGTTCGTCGCGCGGGGGCTCTGGCAGCTCAGGGAGTGGGCCAGGACGCCGGTGTTCGTCACGCAGCTCTTCCTCGCGGTGGTGTCCTACTACATGTTCACCAGCGAGCAGTACGCGATCGGGGCGGTGCTGCTGGGCGTGGCCGTGTGCGCCTCCGCCGCGGTGCTCTCGCCGCCGACGACCGCGGCGCTCTTCCCCGAGGAGCGGGGGAAGTAGCTCCGCGGCCGCCCGCGGCGGACCGCCGTCCGCTCAGTCGTCCGTGGTCAGGGCCTGGCGCAGCTGCGCCAGTGTGCGTGCCAGCAGACGGGACACGTGCATCTGCGAGATCCCCAGTTCCTGGGCGATCTGCGACTGGGTCATGTTGCCGAAGAAGCGCAGCAGCAGGATGCGCTTCTCCCGCGGCGGGAGCTGTTCCAGGAGGGGCTTGAGCGACTCCCGGTACTCCACGCCCTCCAGGGACTCGTCCACGATGCCCAGCGAGTCGGCCACCGCGGGGGCGTCCTCGTCACCGCTGTCGGGAGCGTCCAGCGACACCGTCGAGTAGGCGTTGGCGGACTCCAGGCCCTCCAGCACCTCCTCCTCGGTCATCTGGAGGTGGGCGGCGAGCTCCGCCACGGTCGGGGAGCGCCCCTCCCGCTGTGACAGGTCGCTGACCGCCTTGGTGAGCGAGAGCTTCAGCTCCTGGAGGCGGCGGGGAACCCGCACCGCCCAGCCCTTGTCGCGGAAGTGGCGCTTGATCTCACCGACGATGGTCGGGGTCGCGTAGGTGGAGAACTCCACCCCGCGCTCCAGGTCGAACCTGTCGATGGACTTGATCAGCCCGATCGTGGCCACCTGGGTGAGGTCGTCCAGCCACTCGCCGCGGTTGCGGAAGCGTCGGGCCAGGTACTCCACCAAGGGCAGGTGGAGCTCCACCAGTTCGTCGCGGATCCGACGGCGCTCCTCGGAGTCCGCGTCGAGTTCGTTAAGGCGCTCGAACAACAGTCTCGCTCGCGCCCGGTCGGGCACCGCGTGTTCGGTCTTCGCTGTCAGAGCGGGCCCCCTTTCGCTCACGCCGACTCCAGGGTGCCGCGGCGTTTGTACAGGACGATGTAGACGCGGTCGTCCGGACCGACCCCCGAGTCGACCTCGCCCGCGAGGGCGGAGAGGACGGTCCACGCGAAGGTGTCGCGGGCGGGAAGGCGGCCGTCTGCGGTGAGCACCGAGACGGAGATGCGCATTCCCTCGGGGGTGAGTTCAAATTCCGTGGTCAGTTCTGTGCCGGGCAACGCCTGGGAGAGGAGCATCGCGCAGGCCTCGTCGACACCGATCCTCAGGTCCTCGATCTCGTCGAGGGTGAAATCGAGTCGCGCGGCCAGGCCGGCCGTCGCCGTCCGCAAGACGGACAGATAAGCGCTGTCCGCAGGCATGTTGACGGTGACAGCGTCCCTGACGCCAATGGCGTCGGCCGTGGGCACAGCGGTTTCTTCGGTCACGTCCCTCCTTCGGGGGGCGAGGTTGCCGCTTGAAAGCAATGTATCTCGTTTCACCCTGCCACTGACGCAGGGAGAACGGATCGTGTCCGATGGATCCGGAATGAAGGCGAGACGATCGCCCCCTCTCAGCCCCGCGGGGAGCCCAGGGCGGTCAGCGCCGCGCCGTCCAGGCGGCGCACCGTCCATCCGTCCATGGGCCGGGAGCCGAGCGCCTCGTAGAACCGGATCGAGGGCTCGTTCCAGTCGAGGACGGACCACTCCAGGCGGGAGTAGCCGCGCTCCACGCAGATCTCCGCCAGGGTCCGGAGCAGGGCCAGGCCGTGGCCCCCGCCGCGCGCCTCCTGGCGGACGTACAGGTCCTCCAGGTAGACGCCGTGCCTGCCGGTCCAGGTGGAGAAGTTGAGGAACCAGAGCGCGAACCCGACGGGAACGGCGTCGCCGTCCCCGCCGACGTCCTCCGCGATGTGCGCGAACACCGACGCGTCCGGGCCGAAGAGCGCGGTGCGCAGGTCGTCCTGGGTGGCGACCGCCGCCTCGGGCTCCTTCTCGTACTCGGCGAGCTCCCGGATCATCCGGTGGATGACGGGGACGTCGTCGGGCCGGGCGGGACGGATCATCGGGTCACCTCGGGTCGCGGATCGGCGGACACGGTCACCCACAGCCTATGCGCTGGGGAGGGAGGAACCCGTGGGCCGCCCGCGCGGCCGGGGGACGGGGCGCCCGGCCGTCCGCACGCGGGAGGGCCGTGGGTCCTCACGGGGCCGGGGAGCGGGGGCGGCGGGCGCGTTCGGCACGGCCCGGAAGCCCTACCGCCCGCGCTCATGGCCGGTGGGCGACCACGCGTTCGACGAGACCCAGCACCAGGCGGTCGTGGTGGCCGATCTCGAAGCCGACCTCCGCGGCGACCTCCCTGGGCAGGCGGCGCGGGTTCTCGCGGCGCTGCTCGACGAGCCGTCCGGGCAGCCGGGCGTACTCGATGTGGTCGACCATGAGGAGCCTGCCGCCCGGCACCAGGACCCGGTACATCTCCGCCAGCGCGCGCCGCTGGTCCGGCACGGCGCACAGCGCCAGCGTGCACAGGACGGTGCCGAAGGTCTGGTCGGGGAAGTCCAGGTCCTGGGGGTCGCCCTCGACGAGGCGGGCGGGCATGCCCAGCTCGTCGGCCCTCTCGCGGGCCCGGGACAGCGCCTCCGGGTCGGGGTCGATGCCGGTGAGCCGGACCTGGGGAGGGTAGTGGCGCAGGTTCCTGCCCGCGCCCACCGCCACCTCCAGCGTGTGCCCCCGGGCCCCGGCGCACAGGATCTCCCGCGTCCGGCGCATGGCCGGGCTCTGGAAGCGCCCGCCGTGGTCGTGATGGGCGGTCGGCCGCTCCCCGCGCCTGCGGCCGTCCTCGGTGCGCGAATCCATGTCTCCCCCTGGCAGCGGCGCCTACACCACGACTCTGGGTCCCCGCCGTCTTCGGGTCAAGGGGAAGACGGGGCGCGTTCCCGGCCGGTTCCGGCCTTCCGGCCCCGGGCGGGCCCTCCCGGGACCGGGCCGGAAGACGCGGGCGCCCCGCACCGGCGGGGCGGGGCGCCCCGGGGAGGCGACCCCCACTATAGCACCATTGGCAGGGAGGCCCCGGGGCGCTCGGGCCGGGGGGCG
>NZ_JBSHDN010000081.1:0-29012 GCF_053616335.1 Nocardiopsis sp. NPDC055824 | reverse complement strand
CACGGGGAGGCGCCCGCCGGAGCGGGACTCCGGCGGGTGTCCTCACCCCTCCAGGGACGTGACCAGGTCGTCGGTGTGGACGGCGCGGGAGGGCGGCGCGGCCCCCTTCCACTCCATCCGCGACCACGGGAGCTCCAGGTCGTCCGGATCGAGGACCTCCCGCGGAGCCAGGTCCTCGATCGCCGCGGCCTCCCCGTGGCGCGCGAACACCGACTCCACGTACCGGTGGCCGGTGTCCGGCGCCAGGAACACGACGCGGCGCCCCGGGCTGCGGCGGGCCTCCCACCGCGCCACGAGGTGGGCCGCCCCGGTGGAGAGCCCCGCGAACACCGCGTGGCGGCGGAGCAGGTCGACGCTCCCCGCCAGTGCGGCCGAGAACCCGGTCCAGTGGACGGTGTCGTAGAGCGAGTGGTCGACGTTGCCGAACGGGATGGAGCTGCCGATGCCCGCGATGATGATGTCCCGGTCCTCGACGCCGTCGCCGCCGAACGTGACGCTGCCGAAGGGCTGGACCCCCACCAGCGCGGTGCCGGGCTCCCTCTCCCGCAGGAAGCGGGCCAGGGCCCCGGTCGAGACGCCCGTCCCCACGCCGCCCACCAGGGTCAGCGGCTCGCCCCCCGTCTCCCGGGCGATCATGTCGGCGGCCTCGCGGTAGCCGAGGGCGTGGACGTCGTCGTGGTACTGGCGCATCCAGTGGAATCCGGGGTTGTCCCGGATCACCTCGCGGACCCTGCGCACCCGGCGGTTCTGGTCGAGCCGGAGGTCGTCGGAGGGCGGCATCTGCTCCAGGGTGGCGCCGAGCACGGCGAGCTGGACGCGCAGGGTCCGGTCGACCGTCGTGGAGCCGATGATGTGGCAGCGCAGGCCGTAGCGGTGGGCCGCCAGGGCCAGGCCGTGGGCGTACATGCCGCTGGAGCTGTCCACGAGGGTGTCGCCCGGGCGGACGGCCCCCGTGTCGAGCAGGTGGCGGACCGCCGCCACGGCGGAGGCCACCTTCATGGACTCGAAGCGCAGGCAGGCCAGCCCCCCGCCCAGGTCGATCAGGTCGGGTCTGCCCACGGCCTCGGAGAAGTGCTCGTCCACGGTCACCCCTCCCCTCCCCCGGCCGTTCTCCGGTCCGCACCGTGGGCCCGGTAGCGGTAGAGGGAGGTCGGGTCGGCGCTGAACTGGGAGAACGGGAAGGGTTCGGCCGACAGGGCGCTCACGCCCGCGCCGAGGAACGCGCGGGCCACGGCCGCGCCGCTCTGCGCGTAGACCACGAGCGGGACGTCCCGTTCGCGGCAGCGCTCCAGGATGCGGTCGAAGGTCCCGTTGCCCAGGGTCATCCCGGTGGCGACGACGGCGTCGGCCTCGGAGAGGACCTCCTCCATGTCCGGGGTGACGGGGTCGCCCCACTGCGTGCTCCGCAGGTTCAGGTCGCAGGGAAGACAGCGCCCTCCCCTCTCGTGGATGGCGGCGACGAGGGGGTTCACCACGCCGATGAGGCCGACCTTGCGGCCGTCGGGCTCGGGGACGAGACCGGCGACGGCCGCGTCGCGTGCCAGGGCCCGCTCCTCCGGGGTGCCCCGGGGCAGGACGACCTCCTCGGCGCGGGGGTCCTCGGCGTGCGGCGCGGCCTGTCCCAGGTAGGCGTCCAGGGCGGCGAGCCGCAGCGGGAGCGGCCCGTGCAGGAGGAGGTCGCGCAGCGGGGCGCCGGACGCCTCGGCGCAGACCGCGGGGTCCAGAGCGCCCTGCTCGAAGGCGCACGCGCCGAAGGCCCGGCCGACCCTGACCAGGACGTACTGGTTGAGGTAGGTGACCCCTCCCCCCGCGAGCCGGGTGCCGTGGTGGACCCAGAACACGCTGGTCGCCGGGGGCAGGTCGGGCTCGGCCAGCACCGACCGGAAGAGTGCGTCGAGGTCCTTCATCGGACGGCCTCCCGTTGGTGGGCGCCGTCCCCGGCCCCGGCGGGTCCGCGGGTCAGCCGGAACAGGTGGGTGAGGACGCCGTCCTCCCAGTCGTGCAGGTGGTGGATCTGGGCCCTGAACCCGGTGTCGGCGGCGTGGCCGATGATACGGCGCAGGTCGGCGGTGTTGGACACGATGAGGTAGACCTCCCCGCCGGGGGCCAGCAGGTCGCGTTCGGCGATCTGCGAGAAGAAGGCCTCGGTGACCGCGGCTCCGGCGCACACGTTGCGGACCACGTCGGGGTCGTCGCTCACCGGCTGGCTGACCGCCGGGGGGTTGAACGTGACGACGTCCGCCTGGTGGCCCTCGGGGAAGCCCGCGAAGACGTCGGAGACGACCGGGACGAACTCCGGCGCCTGCGCGCCGGTGACGAGCCTGCGGTAGTTGTCCCCGGCCGCGCGGACGCTGTCGGCGTGCACGTCCACGGCGTAGACCCGCGCCGCTCCGCGCAGGCCCGCCACGGCGGTCTCGACCCCCAGGCCGACCCCCATCGCGGCGTAGCGCCTGCCCCGCACCGCGATGTCGCCGTCGAGGAGGCGCTGGTGGATCATCCGGCTCGTCTCCCCCGGCATGAACACGCCGGGAGGGACGGTGAAGTCCCACCCGTTCCAGGTGTAGGTGCGGTGGGTGCGGAGGTCGGCCTTGGGCTGGTTCATGCCGATGATCTGCTCGGCCGGAAGAGGGGGAGGGAGCTGGGCGATCAGGGAGGGATCCACGCGGGTCCTTTCGACGGCGGAGGGGTACGTCTCGGAATGCGGACACGGGGCGCCGGCACACACGCCCCAGGTCGCATCTCGGACACCGGACCGACCGCGCGGGGCGGCAGGGGCGGCTCTGGCGATGACGACTATAGGGGAAATGAAAATCATTGTCAGCAGATGGCGGCGATGTGAATACGAGCGTTAGTGGTTATCGTTTTCACTAAGATGGAACAGACCCCTGCCGAACCGCCAGAGAGCGAGAGACCACGCGTGTCAACGACGACGCCGAACCAGACCGATCCCCGCCGGCTACGGGGCTCCCCCCTCCTCGACCCCGCCTTCGTGCGCCTGTGGTGCGGAACCACGGCGTCGGGCCTGGCGACCTGGGCCCTGCCGTTCATCCTCGGTCTGGCGGTGCTCGACGGCTCTCTCGGAGCCGTGGGCCTGGGACTGGTCCTGGCCACGCGGACCGCGGGCTTCCTGGTCGCGGTCCCCCTCGGCGGGCTGCTCGCCGACCGCCACTCCCGGCGGTCCGTCGTCCTGTGGTCGGGGCTCGCGGCGGCAGCCGCCACACCCGTCCTCGCCCTGGGGCTGGGCACCTCCACCGCGCTCATGGCAGCGGCGGCGGCCGTGGTGGGCGTCGGCCAGGGCGCCTGCCGCCCCGCGTTCCAGGCGCTCACCGCCGAGGTCGTCGTCCCCGAGGACCGGCAGCAGGCCAACGCGGCCCTCACGTTCTCCGTGCGGGGCGCCACCCTGCTCGCCCCCGGGCTGACCGCGCTGCTGTCGACGGTGACCGGCACGGGAGCCCTGCTCCTGGTCACGGCCGCGCTGTGGCTCGCGGCCGCGCTCCTGCCCCCGGCGGGCGCCGCGGCGGGGACCGGGGACCGGGGAACCCGCGCCGCCTTCCACACCGAGTTCCTCGAAGGGCTCGCCGAGGCCCGCAGGCACCCCTGGTTCGTCGCCGGGCTGGGCGCCCTCACCGTGGTGATCGCCCTGGGCTACTCCGCCACCAACGTCCTGCTCCCCCTGGCCAGCCGCGACCACTACGGGACCGAGGCGGTCCTGGCCGGGGCGCTCACCGCCTACACCGGCGGCGCCCTCCTCGGGGCGGTGCTGGTCTCCCGGTGGCGGCCCCCGGCCCAGGGGTGGACCGCCCTGGCCGGGCTGGCCCTCTACGGCCTGGCCCCGCTGAGCCTGATCCTGCCCGTGGGCCCCCTGGCGGTCATGGCCGCGTACGCGGTGGTGGGGGTCGGCGTGGAGCTGTTCAACGTCCCGTGGTTCACGGCGGCGCAGCGGGAGGTGGAGCCCGGCAAGCTCGCGCGGGTCTCCTCCCTGGACTTCCTGTTCTCCTACGGGCTCGCGCCCGTGGGCCTGGCCCTGATCGCCCCGGCCGCGCAGGCCTTCGGCGCCGGGCCGGTGCTCCTGGCGTGCTCCCTGCTGTGCGTGGCGGCGCCCGCGCTGGCCGCGCTGGCCCCCGGGGCCCGGGAGTTCCGGACCCCCTGAGCCCCGGGCCGGGGCGGTCGGCGCCGAGCAGGGCCCCGTAGTGCCGTGGCCGAAGACGTCGCCGATGTGATGTGAGGGGTCCCGACCCCGATGATCTTGTACTTATAGACGTTCTCGACGCCCAACCTCGCTATAAGTACAAGATCACGGAGGGAAGGCGGAGCGGAGCCGTGCACCTTCCCGGGGACGGGACCGGCCCTCAGGCCCTCCGGTCCGCGGGGACGTGGCGGGTCGGCGGCCCGGTGTACTCCGCCAGGACCGAGCGGGGGAGCGGCCCCTTGATCCTGGCGCCCGACCCGTGCTCCTCCCAGGCGTGGGCGAGGATCCCGACGGAGCGGGAGAGCACGAACAGCCCCCGCGCCAGTTCGGCGGGGAACCCCAGGGACGCGTAGACGACCGCCGTGGCGCCGTCCACGTTCATGGGGACGGGCCTCGCACGCCCCTCGGACAGGGCGGCTTCGAGGGCCAGGGCCGACTCCAGGGGGCCGCCCGGCACCACGCCCTCCTCCACGGCCTCCCCGACCAGGCCCAGGAGCGGGTCGCGGCGGGGGTCGCGGGGGTGGAAGCGGTGGCCGAACCCGGGCACGTACTCCCCCCGGGCGCGGTACCCGGCCACCTCGTCGGCGGCCACGCGGTCCACCGGGGCGCCCCCGGCGCGCAGGGCCGCCATCCGCTCCAGGAGCTCCACGCACTGCTGGCCCGCTCCGCCGTGGACGTCCCCGAGGAGGTTGACGCCGGTGGCGACGGCGCTGTTCAGGCCGACGCCGCAGGTGGCCGCCATGCGCGCGGCCGCGATCGAGGGCGCCTGGGGGCCGTGGTCGACGGCGGCGACCAAGGCCGCCTCCAGCAGGCGGGACTGCCGGGGGTCGGGCAGTTCCCCGCGCAGCATGAGCCACACGGTGTCCACGAACGAGGCCTGCCCGATCAGCTCCTGGACGGGGTAGCCGCGCGGCTCGATCTCGCCCGGGGCGATCCTGATGACCCCCGTGGACCACCAGCTCCCGATCTCGCGGCGGGTCATGGACTCCTGGCCGGTGTCGCTCATACGGTTCCCTCCTCGCGCAGCCTGTCGATCTCCTCGTCGCCGAAGCCCGCCTCGCGCAGGACCTCGGCCGTGTGCTCCCCGAGCACGGGGGGCGGTCCGGGCGGGGCGAGGGCGGCCCCGTCCACGTGCACCCCGCTGCCGAGCACCCGCAGCTCGCGCCCCTCCTCCCCGGGGAAGGGGAGCGTGTGCACGAGGCCCCGGTGCTCCACCTGGTCCAGGTCCAGCGCCTCGGCCACGCTCAGGACGCGGGCGGCCGGGACGCCCGCCTCGGACAGCTCCCGCTCCCACTCCCGGGCCGTGCGCCGGGCGAGGTGCTTCTCCAGCTCCTCCCGCAGGGCGTCCCGGTGCGTCTTGCGGTCCTCGCGGCGGGCGAAGCGCGGGTCCGAGGCCAGGTGGGGCGCGCCGACCAGGGCGCACAGGGTCTCGAACTGCTCCTGCTTGTTGGCGGCGATGTTGAGCGCGCCGTCGGCCGCGGCGAAGGTGCCGGAGGGGGCGGCGGTGGCGTTCTCGTTGCCGATGGGGGACGGCTCGACGCCGGTGGTCAGGAAGTTGGAGACCCCCCACCCCATGGCGGTGATGGCGGTCTCCAGCATGGACACGTCCACGCTGGCGCCGATCCCGGTCCGCTCGCGCCGCACGAGCGCGGTGCTGACTGCGAAGGCCGCCGCGAGGCCGCCCAGGACGTCCGCGACGGGGAAGCCGGCCCGGAGCGGCCCGGTCCCCGGGGTGCCGGTGGCGCTCATCATCCCCGAGAGCCCCTGAACGATCTGGTCGTAGGCGGGGCGCCCGCTCATGGGGCCGTCGGCCCCGAACCCGGAGACCGCGCAGTACACCAGCCGGGGGTTGATCTCGCGCAGCCGCTCCCAGCCGAAGCCCAGCCGTTCCAGGACCCCGGGGCGGAAGTTCTCCAGCAGCACGTCGGACCCGCGGACCAGCCGCTCCATCACCTCGCCGCCCCGGGGGGACTTGAGGTCGAGCGTGAGGGAGCGCTTTCCGGCGTTCTGCGCCAGGAACGACGCGCCCAGGCCCCGGGCGCTGAGGTCGGGGGCGGCTCCGAGCCGCCGGGCGAGGTCCCCGCTGCCGGGCACCTCGACCTTGACCACCTCCGCCCCCATGAGGGCCAGCTGGTAGCCGGCGTAGGGTCCGGCCAGGACGTTGGTCATGTCCAGGACGCGGACCCCGGCCAGCAGGGGTTCGGGCTGTTCCGCCGCGCTCATCGGGCCGTCCTTCCGGGGCCGGCGGGCCCGCCCAGGGGGTCGAGGCCGATGCCGGTGATGCGGCCCGCCGCGCCGACGACGGCCGAGGTGAAGCTCTCGACCGCGGCGTCGGTGAAGCGGGCGGTGGGCCCGCCCACGGCCAGGGCGGCGACGGGGACGGCGCCGTCCGATCCGTACACGGGGGCGGCGACGCCGGAGGCCCCGGTCTCGCGCTCGCCGTGGCTGACCGCGTAGCCCAGCCGCGCGGCGCGCTCCACCTCCTCCTTGAGCCGGTTGAGGTGCCCGGGGCCGTGGGGCGAGGCCGCCGAGACGCGCAGGAGCAGGGACTCGGAGGCGCCGATGAGGAGGACCTTGCTGGCGGAGCCGCCCCACAGGACCATCTCGTCACCGGTGTTCACGACGTGGCGGAGCCGCTGGGGGCCCTCCTCCTGGGCGACGCACACGCGCACCGCGTCCGCGCGGACGTAGAGGTTGACGGTCTCCGCGGTGTCCGCGACGAGTTCGCGCATCACCGCCCGGACCGCCTCGGGGACCCTCCAGACCGCGTGGGCCAGGCGGGCCCACCGCAGCAGTCCGGGACCCACCCCGATCCGGCCGTCGGGCCGGGTCCACAGCAGCCCCCGCTGTTCCAGGGTTCCCACCAGTCGCAGGACGGTCGTCTTGGCCAGACCCGTCCGCTCGGTGAGCTCCCGCACGGTGTGGGCCTGGTGCGTCTCGTCGAACAGGTCCAGCAGGTCCAGTGCGCGCGCCACGCTGCGCACGGAGCCGTCCGCGTCGCCTCCCGGCATGTCTCCTCCTCGCCAGTGGTCCACTGTGTGGTCTCTCTGATCCATCAGGTGGACTCGCGGCGACAGCCTAGCGCACGGGGCGGATTCCCGTACAGGCCCGCCCGCGACGGGCGCCCCCGTCCCCGACGCCGATCCGGGAAAAAAGCCGCTGGAAGAGGCACGTACACCCGGACCGCGACGAACACGTTACGGGCGCGTGTCATCCTCCCGTTGACAGGAGCCATTGTGACCCGCATCATTTCCGGAACCAGCAAGCGGCCCTACTGGTCCACCAGGTGGACCAGGGGGTCGAGAGGAAGTGAAGGATGAAGAACCAGCGGATCCTCCGCTCGGTGGGAGCCGTGGCCTCCGTCCTCGTCGTCGGTGCCGCCGCGGCCAACGCCGCGCTCTCCGACACGGGCGCGTCCGAGGCCCGGGCCCGGGTCGACATCGTCGTCCCGGCCGACCCCGGCGGAGGCTGGGACCTGGTGGCGCGCGAGGCACAGCACTCCCTGCGCGTCAACGGCATCGTCGAGAACACGCAGGTGATGAACCTCCCCGGGGCCGGCGGCACGATCGGCCTCGCCCAGACGGTCCGCCGGGAGGGCGACGCGACCACCCTGATGACGACGGGCACCGTCATGATCGGCGGCATCATCGTCAACGACTCGGCGCAGACCCTGGAGGACGTGGTCCCCATCGCCCGCGTCGCCGACGACTACGAGGTGTTCGTGGTCAGGGAGGACTCCCCGTTCGAGGACATGTCGGACCTCGTCGCGGCCTGGGAGGAGGACCCGGGCGCGGTGGCGGTCGGCGGCGGCTCCCTGGGCGGCACCGACCACCTCCTCGCGGGCCTGGCCGCCCAGTCGCGCGGCGTTGACCCCCAGAGCGTCAACTACATCCCCTTCGCGGGCGGGGCCCAGGCGCTCACGTCCCTGCTCTCGGGCAGCGTCGACGTCGGCGTCTCCGGCTACAACGAGTTCCGCGACCAGGTGGAGGCGGGCAACCTCCGCGTCCTCGGCGTCTCCGCGGAGGAGCGGGTCCCGGGGCTGGAGGAGCACCCGACCCTGCCCGAGCAGGACGTGGACGCCGTGCTGCCGAACTGGCGCGGCTTCATGGCCGCGCCCGGCATCAGCGACGCCGAGCGCGAGGAGCTGACCGCCATCGTCGAGGAGATGGTCCGCACCCCCGAGTGGCAGGACACCCTCGAACGCAACCGGTGGGAGGACACCTTCCAGTCCGGCCCGGAGTTCGAGGAGTTCCTCGCAGCCGAGATCGACCGCATCACCACCGTCACACAGGACCTGGGACTGTCATGAGCCTGAGCAGCACACCCGCGGAACCGCGCGGGACCGACACCGGACCGCGCCCCGCGCGGCCGGCCCGGCACTGGTGGAGGGGGCGGAGCGAGATCTTCGTCGGTCTGCTCACCATCGGCATCGGCCTCTTCCTCGGCGAGCAGACGCTCACCATGCACGTGCCCGACAACTCGGCCTCGCCGGGGCCGCAGTTCTTCCCCTCCGTCGTCGCGGTCCTGATGGTCGTCCTGGGCACGGCGCTCGCCGTCCAGGTGATCCGGCGCCCCGCCCCGGAGCCGGAGAGCGGCCTCGCCGACACCGAGACCAGGGCGCACGACCAGGCCGGAGCCGTCGGAGAGCTGGTCGACGGCGAGCGGCCCCCGGCGGGCGCGCCCGCCACCCACAGCGACTGGCGCACGGTCGGCATCGTGATCGGCTCCGTCGCGCTCTTCGCCCTGCTGCTGCAGCCGGTGGGCTGGCTGCTGTCCGGGGCCCTGCTGTTCTTCGGCGTCGCCTGGGCCTTCGGCGACAAGCGGCGTCCCGTGTTCGAGGCCGGCGTGGCGCTGGTCTACTCCTCCGTCGTCCAGCTGGCGTTCGTCGCCGGCCTGGGCCTGAAACTCCCCGCGGGGATCCTGGGAGGGGTGCTCTGACATGGAGACGCTCGGACTTCTCGGGGGCGGCTTCGCAGCCGCCCTCACCCCGGAGAACCTGCTGTGGGCGCTGGTCGGCGTCGTGCTCGGCACCGCGGTCGGCGTCCTGCCCGGCCTGGGGTCGGCGATGGCGGTGGCCCTGCTGCTGCCCGTCACATTCAAGCTCGACCCCACGGGCGCGTTCATCATGTTCACCGCCGTCTACTACGGCGGGCTCTTCGGCGACTCCACGACCTCGATCCTCATGAACACCCCGGGCAACAGCTCGGCCATCGCCACGGCGATCGAGGGCCACAAGATGGCGCTCAAGGGCAGGGCCTCCCAGGCCCTGGCCACGTCGGCGATCGGCGCGTTCATCGGCGCGGTCGTCTCCACGGCCGTGGTGGCGTTCTTCTCCAACGTCATCATCGACATCGCCCTGCGCTTCGGCCCCGCCGAGTACTTCGCACTGGCCGTCTTCGCCTTCCTGGCCACCTCGGCGGTCGTCGCCCAGTCCATGGTGCGCGGCCTCATCGCGCTCTCCATCGGCCTGTCCCTGGCCATGGTCGGCATCGACTCCCAGAGCGGCGCGGCCCGCTTCACCCTGGGCATCCCCTCCCTGTTCGAGGGGGTCAGCATCATCACGGTGACCGTGGGCCTGCTCGCGCTCGGGGAGGTCCTCCACGTGGCCTCGCGCGTGCACCGCGGAGGAAGCGGGACCACCGAACTCCTGCGCACCACCGGCACCCCTTGGCTCAGCGGACGCGACCTCAAACGCGCCGTGCCCGCGTGGATCCGCGGGCTGGGCTTCGGACTGCCCTTCGGCGCCGTCCCCGCGGGCGGGTCGGAGATCCCCACGTTCCTGGCCTACGGCACCGAGCGCAAGCTGTCCCAGCTGCGGGCCCGCAGGGGCAAGCGCCCCGACGAGTTCGGCGAGGGCGCCATCGAGGGCGTGGCCGCCCCGGAGACCGCCGCGAGCGCGACGGCGGGCACCGCGATGGGCGCGCTGCTGGGGCTGGGGCTGCCCACCTCGGCCACGGCGGCGATCATGCTCGCCGCCTTCCAGCAGTACGGCATGCAGCCCGGCCCGCTGCTCTTCGAGCGCAACGCCGACCTGGTGTGGGCGCTCCTGGCCAGCCTGTTCATCGGCAGCGTCATGCTGCTCATCCTGAACCTGCCCTTCGCACCGCTGTGGGCAAAACTGCTCCTGATCCCGCGCCGCTACCTGTACGCCGGCATCACCGGTTTCGCGGTGCTGGGGGTCTACGCCTCGTCCTACTCCGTGATCGAGCTGTGGCTCCTGATCCTGCTGGGGTTGCTCGGGTTCATGATGCGGCGGTACTCGATCCCGGTGGCCCCGGTGCTCATCGCGGTCATCCTGGGCCCGCTCGCTGAAACGGAGCTCCGCCGTGCACTGGCCATCGGCCAGGGGGACGTGGGCGCGCTCTTCTCCGGACCGATCACCATCGGCATCTACACGGTCATCCTCGCGGCCGTGGCCCTGGTCGCCGTCGCCCGGATGCGCTCGGCTCGCCGGAGCCGGGCCCAGGCCGAGGCCGAGGCCGCCGAGAAGACGGAGGTTGCCGGGTAGCCGGGGGAGGCGGGTCCCTCTGCGGAGGCCCCGGGCCCGGCGACCGCCGTGCCCGGGGCCTCCGTCGTGGGTGCCCGGGGACGGGGCCTCCACCTCCGACGGCCGCAGGTCCGACTCCTGCCGGGTGCGCCCCGCACCCCCGGGACGGACGGCTGACACGAGGACCCCACCAGCGGTCTTCGCCGCGTCGCCGTCCCCGAGGTGCTCCCCGGCGCAAGCCCCCGTGCAGCCGGCGTGTCCGCCCGCCTCTGAACACTTTGCCGTTCTGCGACCTTGGCGTCCCGGGCCGAGGACGGCCCGTGTCCGCCCACCAACGCCCCCAGCCTCCCAGACACCGGAGCCCTGGCTACGGGGCCCGTGGCCGCCCACCGGCCGGATACGACCGATGCAGCCGAAGCCCTTACCCGACAAGGCTTCGCGCACCACAATCAGATGGCATGAGCAAGGCGAGGGAAGAGCGGCACAGTGTCGTCAACACCGTAGACGGAGACACCTCCAGCAGCACCGTCATCCAAGGACGGAACGTGCACGTGACCCCTCAGGTGGCTCATCAGGTGAATTGGCCTATCCGTTTCGGCTCCATCCCCGAGGCGGCAGCTCACTACCAGCATCGGACCATCGCCGACCGGCTTGACAACGACCTGCACAGTTTCGGAACCGTCATCCTGCGACAGGTCATCTCCGGTATCGGCGGGGTTGGCAAGACCCAGTTGGCCGCCCACTACGCCCGCACCCTTCGCAACATCACTGACCCTGAACGAAGGGTGGACGTCCTGGTGTGGGCCAACGCCTCCACCCGTGCAAGCATCACTTCCGCCTATGCCCACGCGTCCCGACAGCTGTACAGCACGGTCCCAGAGGACCCAGAGGACGCCGCTCACCTGTTCCTCGCCTGGCTCGGCGACCCCAACAAACACCAAAACCGGCGATGGCTGGTGGTGTGGGACGACCTGACCGACCTACCCCAGGTGGAAGACCTGTGGCCCCCACACGACCAGCCTCACGGCCGCGTCCTAGTCACCACGCGAAGGCGCGACCATTCCCTGACCACTCAGGGCCACCTCATCGAGGTAGACATCTATACCTCCAACGAAGCACGCGCCTTCCTCACTCAGGCCCTCGACACAGCAGGCATTCCACACTCCACCGCAGAGCTGGACACCCTGGCTAATGCCCTGGGCCGCCTCCCACTCGCCCTAGGGCAGGCAGTGCCCTACATGGCGGACCTTGTCCTGGACTGCCCCGGCTACCTGGAAGTGTTCCATGACCGGATGACCACCTTGGAGGAGGTATTTCCCGACTGGAACACCTCCTCTCCACTCGCCGCCACGTGGGACCTGTCCCTAGGACAAGCCGACAACCTCCACCCTCGTGGAGTCGCCCGCCCATTGATGAGTGTCATCGCCCTACTGGACGGCACTGGCGTCCCCGAACAGGTCTTGACCTCTCCACCGATGTTGGACTACCTCGCGGCTCGCCACAAAGCGAAGGGCCCGCGCGACCGCCCCGGAGTGTCCGCCCACCAAGTGCGCACCATCTTGGCAGGGCTGGACCGGCTCAGCCTTCTCACTCGTACTGTTTCTGGCAACAGTCCTGGAAGAAGTCCACATACGGTCCGCGTCCACCAACTCGTCCAGCGCGCTACCCGAGAACACCATATGACTCGTCCTACACGTGAGACCGCGCAAACTGCCGCAGACGCGCTCTTTCACGCCTGGCCGGAGGTGGAACGCGACACTGTCCTGGCCGACCGACTGCGCTCCAATACTCAGGCATTGCACGGTCGTACCGGACATGGGCAATATGTGGAGAAATGGTTGTGGGAATCGGAAGGCCATCCCGTGCTGTTCTGGGCGGGCCGCAGTCTGGGCGAGGCCGGAAGAGTACATGAAGCGGTTACCTACTGGGAGCACATGACCCGTGCCGCCCATAAGAATTTGCGCCCTGACCACCCCAGCACCCTTGCTTCTCGCTACAGCCTCGCTCACTGGCGCGGCGAAACCGGAAACCTCACCAAAGTAATGCAAGCCCTCGAAGAACTTCTCACCGACCAACAGCGCGCCCTCGGATCCGACCATCCGCATACCATGACCACTCGTCATAAGCTTGCGCATTGGGATGGCGAAGCCGGATCTCCCGCCACAGCAGCGCAGGCCCTTGAAGATCTCCTCGCTGATCGGCTACGCGTGCTGGGGCCCGACCACCCTGATACGCTCGCCACCCGCCACAATCTTGCCTGGTGGCGGGGCCAGGCCGGGGATCCCATAGCTGCAGCGCAAACCTACGAAGACCTCCTCACTGCAATGCTGCGTGTTCTTGGACCTGATCACCCCGACACCCTCACTACCCGGCATGACCTTGCCTGGTGGCAAGGCCGGGCCAGAGGCCCCGTTGTTGCTGTTACTACCCTCCAAGTTCTCCTCAGGGACCGGGTGCGCGTGCTCGGCCCCGACCACCCCGACACCCTTTCCACTCGTCACGAAGTCGCCTGGTGGCGAGGCCGGTCCGGAGATCCCATAAGCGCTGCTGCTGCCCTTCAAGACCTCCTTACCGACCAGCTACGTATCCTCGGACCCGACCATCCCCACACCCTCATCACTCGCGCCAACCTCAGTAGGTGGCAAGGAGAAGCTGGGGACCCCATAGGCGCCGCTGTCACTCTCGAGAATCTCCTCGCCGACCGAGTGCGTATCCTCGGACCCGACCACCCCGACACCCTTTCGACCCGAGGCAAGCTCGCTGACTGGTGGGGCGAAGCTGGGGATCCCACAGCCGCCATCA
The DNA here is from genome assembly GCF_053616335.1 of Nocardiopsis sp. NPDC055824. NCBI lineage: Bacteria > Bacillati > Actinomycetota > Actinomycetes > Streptosporangiales > Nocardiopsidaceae > Nocardiopsis > Nocardiopsis sp. NPDC055824. The sequence goes on along the minus strand of NZ_JBSHDN010000081.1, from coordinate 15,534 downwards.
CCGCATACGAAGACCTTCTCATCGACCGGCTGCGTGTTCTCGGCCCTGACCATCCCCACACCCTGCTGACTCGCCACAAACTCGCCTTGTGGACCCATGAGGTGGGCAACACCGCTGAGGCCCTCAAGCTTCTGGCTGCTCTGGTGCAGGATCGGAGACGAGTGCTCGGTTCCGATCATCCCGACACGCACACGAGCGAACAGCTTCTACAGCGGTGGTACAGCGATCTATCGGGGGAATAACTCAACCAAGGGACCCTTGATCCGATCGGTTACCGGCCGCGATTACGAGGAAACCCCAGGCCATCCGGGGTGAATCCTTGCACTGACCCGGGGCCGGGGGTGCCGTGCGGATCCTGGTGTGCTCGCCGGTTCGGTTACCTCACCGGAGCCGAGGTGCCGCGTAGCAGCGCGGCGGTGGCCTCAGCCACCGCCTTCGCCACGTCCGGGAAAACCGACTGGTAGGCGCCCTGGGTGAAGTACATGGTCGCGTGACCCAGCTCGCTGGACACGATGTCTCGTGCCTGGTTTATTGGAGACTCGGAACCAAAGAGGCATCGTAGACCATATCGGCAGATGGCGCCACTGCTCTCCCATCAGGAGGAACTAGATGTCGAAACTAGATCGGGAAGTTGCCATCATCAAGGCCGAGGAATTTCTTGAGTCAGAATCAAGAGAATGGAAGTACAATGACGTGAAGGCTATGCGCGAAAAATCATTTCAACATGAAAACGACCTCATTGTCCCCTATGACACAATTTCTTACCTGAAGACAGGAAAAATAGAGGATGGCCTAGTAGGAAATACCCCGATTAGGGTGAATTTGGAAACCGGTGCATGCGACTTCATCGACATCATACAGGTCCTGGACTACAGGGACATGGGATACCCGGTCTAGGGATCATATCGATAGCCATTGGCATGCCTGGATGGGCGTTTGCAACAGAAGAGCATGCAGGCAATGCCGAGCATTGCCCGGAAGGTGGAGGCCCTGCACCCCAGAGTACATTCAACCTTCGAAAAAAGCCCGGCCAGGCGATCGAGCCCTCGGCCTCGCACCGGTGTCGCCCCAGTCACCAGGAGACTCGATCACGAAACGGACCAGGGTCGATTTGTCTTCCTGGATACACAGACTGAGATAGCTGGCCACGTGGCAAAATGGAGCTACTACATTCCGACAAGGACACATACGCCATGATGGAAAAAGAAGAAGCCATCGATCTGGCCAGGAAATTCTTCAAGGATGCCATCAGCAAATCCATGATCCAAGAGGGTATTATATCCGAGCGCGATATTTTCTGCCACGAGAATTACGTGATCGCACCCTGGGACTCTGCCGCTTTCCTCAAGGAGGGAAAGTGGGAGGAGCGCATGATCGGCAATGCACCCATTGAGGTGGACAGGGAGACTGGGAATTGTAGTTTCATAGGAATTAGACGAGTTATAGAATACCGTGATCTCGGTTTCCCCGTTTGACGCAACGATGAAGTTTTCCGTTGTCGGGCCAAGGTTCTGGCGTTCTGAGTGTGGACGTCGAGCACCGCGGGGTGCGGAACCCGCACACCGAGCACGACCCCGCCCCGGCCTGAACGCCGACCGCATCGTCAGGGACGTGCCCAGCGTTTTCACATCCGAGCACACTGCTGCTGCCTCCGACCCCACACCCCGGCCTGCGGTTCCGTCGCATTCTGCCTGTCTCAGGCCTCCTTCTCACAGCGAAACCACCGAGGCCGCCCATCTACCGAGGTGGTGCCCTCAGCACAGGCCCATCACTTTTCGGCTCACCCTAGGGAAAAGGCGTCCAGCACTGCAGCGACATTTAGATCTCCATGGCCGGGTCATTTCCCGCAGGGCCCGCAGGCCGGGACAAAAAATGGGATAAATGTACTTCGTGTGACCTCACGATATGCCATCGGAAACCATTTCTGCTTCTCATCGATGGTCGCAGGTTCGAATCCTGCCGGACGAGCCACAAACCCCAGTCCATGCGGAGTGCACTGCTTCACTTTCGAGGAACCATCGCACTGATGGGACCGAGGTGGGACCGAAACGGGGCCAGCCCCGCATTCATCCCCCGTAACTGCCTACAGGGCTATGACCGGTGCTTCCGCCCACCGTCCGCGTACAACCCCCGGTCACGTCAGTACGACGAGGGCTCCCTGCTCCAGGCGCGAGCGGCCAGGACCAGGACATCGTCGCCCCCCACTAAGACCTGCGATTCCGTCTCCTTCCCGTCGACACGAAAGCGCAGGGGCCCACCGAACGCCTCGGTGCACATCCGGATCCGGACGGGATCGGTCGCGACCAGACCCTCCAACCGCCACAACGCCCCCGGTTCGTGACCGGGCACGGCCAGGTGCACGACGGCCTGGGTGCCTTGTCGAGTGCCCCAAGCGATGTGTTCGATCGTGTAGGAGACCAGGCGCAGTTCGGCCCGATCGGGGAGACCTGTGACCTCGCGGGCGGAGTCGAGGACGGCCGGGTCCGCCCCCGACACGAGAGGGCTTCGGTGCACCTCACGTATCAGCTCCGCGGCGTCCGGAACGCCTTGGAGGAGCCGTTTCCACCACGGCACCAGTCCGACCCCTCCCTGGTGGAGCCACCGCACCACCAGGGAGCGGAAAGCCACCTCACGCTGCCGCCGCGGAAGAGCTCCTGCCGCCAGGATGTCCTGTCCAGCTCCCCGCAGGGCCTGGCAGTAGGCCTTCACGGGGACACCCAAGGCTCCCGGCAGGGCGTGGACCGAGCGCATGTGCACCATCGCCGTACTGAGGAAGACAGCCGCGCCCCACACCGAAGACGACAGCCTCCCTGCCTGTGGTGGATGACCTGCCCTGGCCCCGCCCCTGCGGGACGGGACCTGCGTGTCGGCCCGGCGGCCCGCACCCGACAGGTGCCAGAAGGGGTCGTCGAGCCGCAGCGAAGCCGACCGTGCCCGTAGCACTCCGCGGGTGCCGAGACCGACCGATGCTCCGCGTGCGTCGCAGTCCAGCCGCACCCCGGACTCGGTACCGGTATCGACGTCCGCTTCGGCCAGGTCGTGCAGGCACACGTCGAGTGTGGGGACCCGGGCTCCGCCGTCGCCAGGGGCGTAGGAGCGGGCGAGTTCCAGGGTGAGGAAACCACCGAGCCGGGTGCCGTCACGTTCGATGCGTAGGTGGCGGAGGGTCGCCGCGTCCAGTGCGTAGTCGTCGGCCAGTTCGGTCAGTGTCTGCGGCGTCCACTGGGAGTACGCCGGCCGGACCGTTCCCCCGTAGTCGCGCCAATGCCCGTCGGGGCGCGCAGGTGGAGGTTGGACCAGTGCGTCGATCCGGTGCCCGGCCGCCGCCCCTTGCTCCAGCAACCAGGCCCGGCGCCGGGGCTCCAGGCTCGCCATCCACTCCAGGGCCGCTCGGGCACGCCGTTCCCTCTCACGACCGGTCCGACCTGTCGCGGCGCGGAACAGGGGGAAGGTGTTGTTGTCCCACACGTCGGCGACGACCCTGATGGTTTCCCGGTCGAACGTGCGCGCGTCGTGGGCGGCGTCGGCGATCTGGATCAGGGAGCGGTCCAGCAACGCGCCCAACGCGGCAAGGGCCGGTCCAGAAAGCTCGGGGGGTCGAGATCTCATACACGAACCCTGACACGGGCTCCTGAGCCGAGCAGCACGCGGTCGGGCAGAGGAGACAGTGATCCCGCACATCCGGCACGGAACCCCTGTCAGGGGGCGGAACCCGACCCGAACGGGACCTCCACCGACCTGGAGACGGCGCGACCCGCCAGGGCCAGCACCGCGCGCGCACGCTCGACCATCGCGGCGTCGAGGAAGGTCCCGTCGGCCAGGACGACCACCCCCGTCCCCGCGTCGGCGGCCCCGGCGACGCGGTCCAGGACCGTGCGCGCCCGCTCCACCTCGTCCGGCAAGGGCAGGAACGCGGCCCGGATCGTGTCGAGCTGGGCCGGGTGGATCGCGGTGCGGCCGCAGAAGCCGAGCGCGCGCCCGGCGCGGCAGGAGGCGGCGAGGCCCTCGGGGTCACGCACGCGCGTGTACGCCGACATCGCGGGCGGGGGCAGCCCGGCCGCCCTGGCCGCGTTCACGACGCGGGCGCGCGCCCAGGCCAGGCCCTCCTCCCCGTCCACCCGCAGGTCCGAGCGCAGGTCCGCCTCGCCGAGGCAGATCGACGCCACCGCGGGCGAGGCCGAGGCGAGGTCGAAGGCGCGCTCAACCCCGAGCGCGGACTCCACGAGCAGGTGCAGCGCGCGGCCGGGCAGGGCGTCGGCGAGCGCCCGCACCCCGTCGGCCGACTCGGCCTTGGGCACGCGGGCCCCGACGCCGGCGGGCAGTCCGGCGAGCGCGGCGACGTCGGCGTCGTGCCACGGCGTGGAGCGGTGGTTGACCCGGACCTGGACGGGGCGGTCCGCGGAGGCGAGCAGCCGCACGGCGTCGCGCCGCGCCCCGTCCTTGCGGGAGGGGGCGACCGCGTCCTCCAGGTCGACCAGCACCACGTCCGCAGCGGAGCCGAGCGCCTTGGCCACCCGGTCCGGCCGGTCGGCGGGCGCGTACAGGAGCGTGAGGGGAGGCGCCGCGCCCGGGTCGCGCGCCGCGCCGCTCACACCTCCCCCCGCTCCCGCAGCTCGGCGATGCGCTCGGGCGCGAACCCGAGCTCGCCGAGGACCTCGTCGGTGTCCGCGCCGTGGGGGCGGCCGGTGAAGCGCACGACGCCGTCGTTGTCCGACAGCCGGAACAGCGGGCCCTGCATGAGCATCGGCCCGAGTTCGGGGTCCTCGACCTCGTGGACCGTCCCCAGTTCCCGGAACTGGGGGTCGGCGACGATGTCGGACGCGTCGTAGACCGGGGCGACCGCCGCATGTGCCTCCTCGAACGCGGCGACGACCTCGTCGCGCGTCCTGCGGGCGATCCACCCGCCGACCGCCTCGTCGAGCTCGTCGGCGTGGCGGGCCCGGTCGGCGCCGCGCGCGAACCAGGGCTCGTCGACCAGGTCGGGGCGGCCGACGAGCCGCACGACGCGCTCGGCGATCGACTGGGCGGAGGTGGAGACGGCCACCCAGTGCCCGTCCCCGGTCCGGTAGGTGTTGCGGGGCGCGTTGTTGGACGAGCGGTTGCCGGTGCGCGGCTGGACCGTTCCCAGCTGGTCCCAGCGGGTGATCTGGGGTCCGAGCACGGCCAGGATCGGCTCGATGATCGCCGTGTCGACGACCTGTCCGCGCCCGGTCCCCGCGCGGGCGGACAGCGCCACCATGACGGCGAACGCGGTGGCGAGCGAGGCGACGCCGTCGGCCAGTCCGAACGGCGGGAGCGTGGGCGGCCCGTCGGGCTCGCCCGTCATCGCGGCGAACCCGCTCATGGCCTCGGCGAGCGTGCCGAAGCCGGGCCGCGTCCGGTAGGGGCCGATCTGGCCGAACCCGCTGACGCGCGCGAGCACGAGCCCGGGGTTGCGCTCGCTGAGCTCGTCGTAGCCCAGTCCCCAGCGCTCCAGGGTGCCGGGGCGGAAGTTCTCGACGACGACGTCGGACTCCGCGGCGAGCGCGAGGAACACCTCCCGCCCGCCCCCGCTCCCGAGGTCGGCGGTGACGGTGCGCTTGTTGCGCCCCAGCGTCTTCCACCACAGGTTGACGCCGTCCTTGGCGGCGCCGTGCGTGCGCGAGGGGTCGGGGCGGGAGGGGTGCTCGACCTTGACGACGTCGGCGCCCATGTCCCCCAGGTGCATGGCGGCCATGGGGCCCGCGAAGAGCGTGGAGGCGTCCACGACGCGCAGGCCGGCGAGTGCGCCCGAGGAGGGGTCGCGCGAGACGGTCACGCGACCACCTCCCCGGTGCGCTCCGGCGCCGAGGCGGAGGGCGCCGTTCCAAGAAGGTCTGTGTCCGGCAGGTCCCACGCGCAGCGGAAGCCGACGGTGGCGCCCCGGGCCAGGCCCAGGCCGGGCAGCAGCAGCTTGACGCTGCGGTCGGGTGCGTGGCGCCCGCCCTCGACGTACCAGTCGGACCCCTCGGCGGCGTAGTCCGCGCCGCCCTTGAGCATGACGAACCTGGTCCGGCCGTCGCTGTGCTCGCTCTCGGTCCAGTTCCAGACGGCGGGCTCCCCGCGGCGCAGGCCGCCGGCCTCGCCGGCGAGCTGCCACTCGTCCTCCGTGGGCAGGCGTCCGCCGCGCCAGGCGCAGTACGCCCGCGCGTCGTCCAGGTCCACGAACGACACGGGTTCGTCCTCCGTGCCCGGGGCGGGGCGCCCGTCCTGCCAGTGCGCGAGGAAGCGGTGCGGGAACGCGGGCTCGTAGCCCGTGGCGTCGAGGAACGCGGCGAACCCGGCGTTGGTGGCCTCGCTCGCGGCGACCGCGACGGGCGCGGCCAGCGCCCCGTCCCTCTGGAGGGTGCGCGCGTCGTGCAGGCGCGGCGGGAGCGGCTTCCACTCGTCCACGTACGGGGCGCCCTGGTACATGCCCGTCTCCCGGGCGCGGTAGCGCACGGTGAGGACGTACGGCCCCGCGGGCACCACGGCCGCGTCCGGCTCCGGGCCGCCCGCCGCGTGGGCGCCCGCCGCACCGGTCCCGGGGGCCGCGGGGCGCAGCCGCGCGGCGAGGCGGTGCCGGAACCGCGCGTCGGGGTCGTGCGGCGCGGCGGCGAGCAGGTCGAGAAGGCCGGGCAGCCACTCGGGCTCGGGGGCGCCGTCCGCGACGTGAAGGAGCGCGGCGATACCGCGCCCGGGCACGGTCACGTGTCCGGCCTCCCCGCGCCCTCCGCCCGTGAGGTCGACGAGCGTGCCGCCGGGGGCCCGGGCGCCGTCCCCGTGCGGGAGCACCGGGCCCGTGTGGTCGGCCTCGCCTCGGTTGACGAGCGTCCACAGGGTCAGGCCGTCCAGCTCCCACCGGGAGGCGTACACGCCGGCGGCCTCCGCCTCGGGGGCGAGCTCCGCCAGGGGCGTCCACTCCCCGTCGAGGAGGAGGTCGCCCGCGGCGCGCTGGACGGCCGTCATGCGGCTCACGGTGGCCGCGTCGCGCGGTGACCAGCCGACCCAGGCCCCGAACACGACCTCCCACACCATGACGCCGACCCCGTTGAGCCAGGCCGACTGGAGCTCCTCGGAGTGGTCGCGGTGCCAGCGGCGCACGTGGTGCTGCATGTGGCGCCGCTCGTACCAGTGCGCCCTGAGCACCCCGGGCACGGGCGAGTCGGCGAAGAACTGCGCCCACGAGGTGGCGTGGTCCTCGATCCGCTCGACGGCCAGCTTCGACTCGCCCTCCAGGACCACGCCGGGCCGGGCGGCGTCCAGGCGGGCGACGAGGTCGGGGTCGGCCTTCTTCAGGGTGTCGAGGAAGACGCCGTCCGCGTCCAGGTCGGCGACGAGCGACGCGAGCTCGGTGACGTCGTCGGCGCCCCGGCGGGTGCCGACGTCCCAGGGGTTGTAGTCGACGAACACGTGCAGTCCGGCGCGGTGGAGGGCCTCGACGAGGCCCCCGGGGCCGGCCAGCCCGGGCACGTCGCGGTAGTGGTCCCACTGGTTGCGGTCGTCCAGGCCGATCACCGGGTAGGCGTGCCAGAGCACGACGGCGTCGAGTCCGCCGAAGCGCTCGCGGGCGTCGGCCAGGAAGCGCTCGGGGGTGAAGCGGTGCTCGTCGAAGGAGTACAGCAGCTCGTCCCACAGCCACACCTGCGCGACGGTGTGGCAGCGGGCGGCCCACGCCGCCCCGGGGTGCTCGTACACGGCGCCCCGGTAGCCGTGGCGGGTCCGGGCGTCCTCGCGCCACGCGTGCAGGCGCTCCCGCCAGGCGGGGCGGTCGGCGGGGTCCGCCGGGGCCGCGAAGACCTTGGCCTCGTCGAGGGCCCGGAGCCGGTCCGCGGAGGGTTCGCCGTCGAGGGGCACCTCGGTGGGGAGGTCGATCGGTCGGGGGACGAGCGGGTCGAACAGGTAGGTCACGGCGTGCTCCTCTCGGTCGTGGCGGCGGGGGCCGCGAGGGCCGCGGTCCGGGCGGCGAGGTCGTCGATCCGCTGTTCGCCCCCCGGGAGCGAGGTCGCGATGCGGCCGTCGAGCGGGTCGGACCACCGGGCGCCGATGCCCCGGGCGCCCCGGAGCGCGCCCACCACGCCGCCGACGGTGGCCGCGGCCGAGTCGGTGTCCCACCCGGCCGTCACCGCGTGCGAGACGCTCGGGCCGAACTCCCCCGCGCCGCGGGCGAGGGCGTACGCGATCACGGCCGCGTTGTTGAGGACGTGCACCCAGTGCAGGTCGCCGTAGGCCTCGTGCAGCCGGTCGAGCCCGGCGCGCACGTCCCCCTCCCCGGCGGCGGCGCGCCCCAGCCGGACGGCCGCGGCGAGGCGGCTGTCCGGCGGGACGGCCGCGTCCGCGGCGTCCAGGACCTCGTCGACCGTGTCGTGGACCATCGCCGCCGACGCCAGCGCCGCCGCCCACATGGCCCCGTAGACGCCGTTGCGGGTGTGGCTGAGCCTGGCGTCCGTCCAGGCGAGCCGGGCGGCCCCGCGCACGTCGCCTGGGCTGGCCCATCCGAGGACGTCGGCCCGGATGAGCGCCCCGATCCACTCGCGGAAGGGGTTGTGGTGGGTGGCCGTCTCCGGGACGGGGCGCGCGTCGAGGATGTTGCGGTAGGCGGCGCGCTCGGCCGTGAAGACGCGGCCCGCCGGGAGGTTGTCGAGCCAGAGCTGGGCGACGTCCTCGGTCGTGAACCCGCGCCCGTGCCGTTCGAGGAGGGCCAGGGCGAGGATGGGGTAGTTGAGGTCGTCGTCCTCCGGCATCCCGTCGATGTTCTCCTCCAGGGACGTCGGCGCGCTGCGGCGGTTCCACGGCCAGCGGGCGGCGACGTCGTCGGGGAGCCCGGCGGCCGTGAACCAGCGGTCGAGCGGCCAGCGCCCCGTGGAGCGCAGGATCTCCTCGATGCCCTCGCGCGGGATCTTCTCGACGGGTTTGCCGAGCAGGCATCCCGCGGCGCGGCCGGTCCAGGCGCCGCGCATCCGCTCGCGGAGGTCGCCGCCGGGTGCGGGCTGCCGGGGCACCGGGGGCAGGACGGCCTCGATGCCGGCCCAGTCGTCGGGTTCACCGGGGGCGGCGGGGGCGGGCAGGGCGGCCAGTTCGTCGAGCAGCGCGCGTGCGAGTTCTCGCAGCTCCGGGGAGGCGGGCACGGGTCCGGCGCCGCTCACCGCGGGGACGGGGTCGCCCCCGGCGTCGGCCCACCGGTCCCGGATCGCGGCGACGTCGCGCCCCTCGGCGGCGGACTGGACGAGTTCGTGCGCGAGCAGGTCCTCCGGCTGCGCCCAGGTGAGCCTCATGTCGTCCCTCCCGCCGGGACCGCGGCCGGCGCGCGATCGATCGCGTCGATGTCCCGCAGGCGGGCGGCGGCCCGCTCACGGTCGGCGCGCAGGATGTCGGCGGCGGCGGAGGCCATGAGGCGGCCGGTCTCGCGGATGTCCATGCGGCTCGCCTCCTCGACCGCGTCGAGCCAGTCGGCGGGGACGGCGGACGTCCCACCGAGGCCGGCGCAGACCGCGCCCGCCATGACGGCGATGGAGTCGGCGTCGCGGCCGTAGTTGACGGCGCCGAGCACCGCGCCCCGGTAGTCGCCCCGGTGCCCGAGGACGAGGCCCAGCGCGGCGGGCAGCTCCTCGATGGCCTTGGTCCGGGAGGGGCGGCGCGCGTCCATCGACATCTGCCGGTAGGCCGGGCCCACCGAGTCGAACGGGGCGACCGTCTCGCGGACGAGCCGCGCCAGGGCGCGCTCCTCCTCGTCGGTGCGGGGCGGGGCTTCCCAGCCGTCGAAGGCCCCGACGACGGCGCGCAGCGCGGCGGCGGTGCCGTCGTGGGCGACGTCGAGCGCCGCGGCGACGACGTCGTCGAGGGCGGCCCCGGGAGCCACGGAGGCCGCGACCATGGCCGCGAAGACCCCGGCGGCCTCGCGCCCGTAGCTGGACTGGTGCGCGCCGGTGAGGTCGATCGCCTCCGCGTAGGCGCCCCGGGGGTCGCCCGGGTTGGCCAGGCCGACGGGCGCGACGTACATCGCCGCGCCGCAGTTGACGACGTTGCCGACGCCCGCCTCGCGGGGGTCGACGTGGCCGTAGTGGATCCGGGCGACCATCCACTTCTCCGCGAGGAAGACCCGCTGGAGCAGCAGCGCGGTCGACTCCAGCTCGGGGACCCAGCGCGGTTCGCCGATCATGAGCGGGACGAGGTCCTCGGCCACCGCGTAGGCGTCCAGGTGTGCCCGCCGCTTCGCGTAGACCTCCACCAGGGCGCGCGTCATGAGGGTGTCGTCGGTGACGTGTCCGTCGCCCTTGTGGTACGGCGCGATCGGGCGGGCGTTGCGCCAGTCCGGGTACCACGGTCCGACGATGCCGGTCACCCGTCCGCCGTGGCGCTCCTCGATCTGCTCGGGCGTCCACCCCTCGGTGGCGCCGCCCAGGGCGTCTCCCACCGCCGCTCCGGTGATCACGGCCACCGCTCGGTCGTCCAGCCAGGTCATGGGCCCACTCCCCTGTCGTTGTTCGTCTGCGCTGCGGGCCCGTCGTCGCGGGCCCGCCCACTCGTCCGTCCCGGGACGCGCCCTGGACTCCCCGGGCCGGGGGCGTGGCGCCCCCGGCCGCTCCGGGTCCCTACCGCGTGATCTCCTCCCAGCCGTTCTCCAGCTCGGCCGCGAGGCCGTCCGCGTCGATCTCCTGGGCGAGGAAGCGCTGGTAGGCGGGGGTCGCGACCGTGTCCTTCCACTGCGCGTAGGCGTCGACGAACAGGTACGGGGAGGACTCCAGGTACTCGCCCGAGGCCAGGACGGCGTCCCAGCCGTTCTCGCCCTCCAGGGAGGAGCCCATGACCTCCCTCGCGGAGGTCGTCGCCGGGATGAGCGAGTCGGCCTCGTTGAGTGCCGCGAGGTTGTCGGTGGAGGTGAAGAACTCGATGAACGCGGCGGACTCCTCGACGTGCTCGGAGTCGATGTTCACCGACAGCGTCTGCGGGTTCGCGGCCTGCCACGGGCCAGCGGGCCCCTCCAGCGGCGGGAGGACGACCCAGTCGAGGTCCTCGGGCGCGTCGGCGGCGATGTTGGCGGCCTGGAAGGAGCCCTGGACCGTCATGGCGACGTCGCCCGCGTAGAAGGACGGGAGCGCCTCCGTGCCCGACTGGGTGAGCGTGACCGGCAGGATCGACCGGTCCTCGTGGGCCATGGCGTCGACGAGCTCGGGCAGGGCCATCTCCCCCTCCCCGATCGCCAGGGCGGCGTCGGGGCCGGAGCCCTCGAAGTAGCTCCCGCCGAAGGCCGGGGCCATGGCCATGAACACGGCCGTGGGGCTCGACAGGCCCCAGCCGAGCCCGTGGGCGTCGGGGGTGGTCGCGGCCAGCGCGATCTCGCGCAGGTCCTCCCAGGCCATGGTCTCGCCGGTCGGGACGTCGACGCCCGCGTCCTCCAGCATGCCCCGGTTGGCGAAGACCACGTAGGACTGCATCTCGGTCGGGTACGCGATGACCCGGCCGTCGACCGTCACGGAGTCGAGGACGCCCGGGGGGATGTCGCCGCGCGCCGCCTCGGACATGTGGTCCGAGAGGTCGGCGAGGTAGCCGTCGACGGCGAAGGGGACGACGCCGGCGGCCTCGTAGTGGATGATGTCGGGCGCGGCGCCGCCGTTGAACTGGGTGATCAGCTTGTCGTAGATGCCGTCCCAGCCGGCGGGGACGATCTCGACCTGTGTGTCGGGGTTGGCCTCGTTCCAGGCCGCGACGATGCTCTCCGTCGCCTCGATGGCGGCGGGCTGGTCCGAGAGGGACTGGAACTCGAGGGTGACGGGGCCGCCGTCCCCCTCGCCGGAGCCGCAGGCGGTGAGGAGCAGTGCCGTGGCGGAGAGTCCCGCGGCGACGGACACGAAACGTGTCTGCATGGGTCTACCTTTCGTCGGGGGGTGCCGGTGGGCGACGGTCGCGGGGGTCATCCCTTCACCGCGCCGGCCATGAGCCCGCCGGTGAGCTTCTTCTGCATGATCGAGAAGAAGACGATGCTCGGGATCGCGGCGAGCACGGATCCCGCCGCGAGCGGCCCGAGCGCCACCTTGCCCTCGCCGCCGATGAACATCTTGAGGGTGATGGGCAGGGTGTAGTTCTCGGGCGACTGGAGCAGCACGAGGGCGAAGAAGAACTCGTTCCACGAGGAGACGAAGCTGAACATGGCCGTGGCGACGACGCCCGGGGCCAGGAGCGGGAGGATGATCAGGCGCAGCACGGTGAGGCGGTCCGCGCCGTCCATGGCCCCCGCCTCCTCCAGGTCGACGGGGATGCCGGACACGTAGCCCTGGAGCATCCACAGGGCGAACGGCAGCGTGTAGGTCGTGTGGACGAGGGTCAGGCCGACGAGGCTGTCGGTGAGCCCGATGGTGCGCAGGACGAGGAAGAGCGGCAGGATGACGAGGATGACCGGGAAGACCTGGCTCACGAGGATCCAGCCGACGCCCGCCGTGCGGACCCTCCCCTTGAGCCTGGCGAGGACGTAGGACGCGGGCAGCGCGATGAGGACGACGAGCGCCGTCGACACCAGGGCGACGAACACGCTGTTCCACGCGGACCGGACCAGGCCCTGCCGGGCCAGCGCCTGCGCGTAGTTCTCCCAGTGCCACTCCTGCGGCAGCAGGCTCACGGTGAGCGAGTTGAGCTCGCCCGAGGACTTGACCGAGGCCGAGATCAGCCACAGCAGCGGGAAGCCCAGGAAGAGGACGTAGAACGCGAGGGCCGCGTACTGGGCGGGACGGACGAGGGAGCGCACGGTCAGCCCACCTTGCCTTCGCGGTCGTCGCGGAACTGGGACCGCAGGTAGAACGCCAGGAGCAGGACGACGACGATGACGAGCACCATGCCCATGGCCGCGGCGTAGCCGATGTTGCGGTTCTTGAACGCCTCCAGGTACGTGAACAGCATCGGGAGCATCGTGCGGCCGCCCGGACCGCCCTCGGTGAGGACGTACACCAGCGAGAACGAGTTGAAGTTCCAGATGAAGTTCAGCGACGTGATCGAGGCGACGATCGGCCGCAGGCCCGGCAGGGTGACTCCGGTGAACCTGCGCCAGGCGCCCGCCCCGTCCATGGCCGCCGCCTCGTGCAGCTCGGGCGGGATCTGCTGCAGCCCGGCGAGGAGGGTCACGGTGGTCTGCGGCATGCCCACCCAGACGCCGACGACGACGACGGCGGGCAGCGCGGTCGAGAAGTCGGCGAGCCAGTTGACGTCGTCGGGCAGGCCCAGTGCGCCCAGGGCGGCGTTGAGCGGCCCCGCGTTGGGCGAGTAGATCATCTGCCACATGATCGCCACGACGACCGGGGGCATCGCCCACGGGATGAGGGCGAGGACGCGCGTGAGGCCCTGGAACCTGAGGCCGGCGTCGAGCAGGAGCGCCAGCCCCATCGCGGCGACGAGCTGGAGCAGCGTCACGGAGACGGCCCAGACCATGCCGATGCGGAACGACTCCCAGAAGTAGGAGTTGTCGAGGAGGCGCACGAAGTTGTCGACGCCGACGAACTCGTAGTCCGGGCGGCGCACCAGGCGCGCGTCGGTGAACGCCAGCGCGATGCCCATGACCAGGGGCGCCACGCTGAGCACCAGGATGGGCAGCAGGGAGGGCATGACCAGGGCGGCCGCCTCGCGGCGCCGCGCGCGGGCCGTGCCGCCCGGCCGGGGCGGGGCCCCGCGCGCGGGGCGGGGCGGGGCCGTGCCCCGCGGGGAGGAGGGCGCCGTCATCGGACGCCTTCCCCGGGCGCGGACGCGCGGGCCGGCCGCGGGACCGTGGACTCCCGGACGACCAGCCGGGGTCCGACCGAGGTCGTCTGCGGCTCGCCGGCGTCCCCGTCGACGAGCCGCAGCATGATCCGCGCGGCGGCGTGCCCGCGCTCGTCCGAGCCGAGCGAGACGCTCGTGAGGCTGGGCTGGAAGACGCGGCCCAGCTCGGTGTCGTCCATGCCCGTCACCGCGACGTCCTCGGGCACGGACAGGCCGAGTTCGCGGGCGGCGCGGATGGCGCCGATGGCGAGGAGGTCGTTGGCGGCGACGACCGCGTCGAGGCGGGCGCCGCCGTCGGGCGCGCCGGCGAGGAGCCGGTGCGCGGCGGCCACGCCGGCCGCGACGGTGAAGTCCTCGGCGAGGGCGACCTCCACGCGCTCGGCGGCGAACCCGGGGTCGGAGGCGGCGGCGTCGAACCCGCGCCTGCGCGCCTCGCCCGGGGTCGTGTCGGGGGGGCCGTTGAGGAAGCCGATCCTGCGGCGGCCGGTCTCCAGCAGGTGCCGGACGGCCTGGCCGATCCCGCCCGCGGAGTCCGTGGACACGGAGTCGATGCCCTGGTCCCCGAGGGAGCGCCCGATGACCACGACCGGGACCGGCGCCTGCTTGATGGCCCGCACCAGCCCGTCGTCGGTGCGCAGCGGGCTGAGGACCATCCCGTCGACGAAGCCGCTGCCCAGGCTGCGCACGAGCTCCGTGGTCGAGGCGGGGGTGTCACCTGTGGTCATGACCACGACGCGGTAGCCGTGCGGGGCCAGGACCTCGTGGATGGCGGTCATCATCTCGACGTAGACGGGGTTGCCGATGTCGGCGACGGCGAACGCGATCTGGAAGGTCTTCCTCAACCGCAGGGAGCGGCCGGTGACGTCGGGGCTGTAGCCGAGCTCGGCCGCCGCGGCGCGTACGCGCTCGACCATCGCCTCGCTGGCCCCGCTCCCGTGCAGTGCGCGGGAGGTCGAGGCCAGCGAAACCCCGGCGCGTTCCGCCACCTGGATCAGGGTGGCGCGTGATGACGTCATCGCGGCTCCAGTCACGCTGTGCTCCGGAAGGGCTTGGAAACGTTTCCAGAAACATGGCGCAATGCGCCGGACATCTCCTGGAAACGTTTCCGGGAAACTATCGTGACCCAGTTCACCCTGTCAACAGGTTCAACTCCCCCACCCCTGGTCGCCGGGGACGGGAAGGGCCGCGCACACCGTTGCCGGGTGTGCGCGGCCCGTGGACCCCTCGGCCGCCGGTCGGCCGCTCAGCCGGTCATTCGGCCCGGTCGACCACGAAGACGGGGATGAGGCGGTCGGTCTTGCGCTGGTAGTCCGCGTAGTCGGGGAAGGCCGCGACGGCCCGCTCCCACCACTCCTCGCGCTCCGCTCCCCCGACCTCGCGCACACGGGCCGCGAAGGGGGCGGGGCCGTCCTGCAGGGTGACGGCGTCGGGGTTCTCGCGGAGGTTGTGCACCCACATGGGGTCCTCCGGGGCCCCGCCCTGGGAGCCCACGAGCGCGTAGCGCCCCTCGTGCTCCACGCGCATGAGGGCGATCTTGCGGATCTTCCCGGTCTTCCTCCCGCGCATCGTCACGATGACGACCGGCAGGCCGGTGTCCCCCAGGGTGTTGCCCTCGGCCCCGCCGGTGCGCTCGTACAGGGCGACCTGCTCGCGGACCCACGCGGACGGACTCGGTTCGTATTCGCCTTCCACGGCCTTCTCCCTCTGGGCGTGTCCGCGGCGGACGGGCGGCCCGCCCGCCCCGGACGGTCGGCGCCCCGGCCCGCGCGGCGCCCGCGGCGCACGGGTGCGACC
>NZ_JBSHDN010000080.1:0-29122 GCF_053616335.1 Nocardiopsis sp. NPDC055824 | reverse complement strand
GGGCGCGGGGGCACGACGCCCCGCCGCCCCGGCGCGCGGCGGCTACAGCCAGCCGGGGAGGACGAGGATCCCCCAGGTCAGCAGCGGGGCCACCACGATCATGCTCATGCCCCACACCATGAGCCGGCGGAAGACGAGGTCGCGCTGGTCCGGCGTGGCGTTGGCCACGACGAGCGCCCCGCTGGTGGAGAAGGGCGAGGAGTCGACCACCGAGGAGGAGATCGCCAGGGCGGTGATCATCCCGATCGCGCCGACCTCCCCGACCAGCAGGAAGGGCACGGCCAGCGGGATCACCGCCCCGAGGATGCCGGTGGTGGAGGCGAACGCGGAGACCGCGCCGCCCACCACGCAGATCACCAGGGCCGCCAGGAGCGGGATGCCGATGGAGGCCACGCTGCCGCCGAGGAAGTCGATCGTCCCCATGCGCTCCATCAGGCCGACATAGGTGACGATCCCGCAGATCAGCAGCACGGTGGGCCATGCGACCTGGTCGACGACCCCCTTGGCGCCGCCGGGGGAGACGATGCTCAGCACCACGGCCACGCTGATCGCGGTGAGGCCCACGTCGAGGCCGAAGGCGAGCGCGCCCACGCCCAGGACGGCGATGCCGAGCAGGGTCAGGACGCGGTCCCCGGTGAGGACGATCAGCTCCTCCTCCACGGTCGCGGCGGCCCCGCCGCCGTCGGCCCTGGTCGCGGTGGCGGTCGGCCCGCCCGGCCGGCCGGGGGCGGCGGCCGGGGCCGTGCCGCCGCCGGCGGGACCGGGGAGCGCTTCGCGGGAGCCCCCGCCCTCCTCGGGGGCGGGCGGGGTCGGCGCGGACTCCTCGCCCTCCCGGCGGCCCAGCAGGGAGCGGCCGCCGAACAGGAAGAAGACGGCCACGCTGAGCAGCACGTTGAAGGCGAACGTCGCGGCGAAGAGCAGCAGCGGGGAGCCCTCCAGGCCGTTGCGCGCCACGACGCCGTTGGTGATGGTGCCGTAGATGCTCATGGGGGAGAAGCCACCCGCGCTGGCGCCGTTGATGATCAGCAGGCCCATGAGCACGGGGTTGATCCTGAAGCGCAGGGCGAAGCCCAGGCCGACCGGGGCGACGATCGCGACGGCGGCCGGGACCACCGCGCCCGCGGCGGTCAGCAACGCGGTGACGCCGAACATCACCCACGGGATGAGGGCGACGCGTCCGCCGACGCCGCGGACGGCGGCCTGGATCAGCCAGTCGACGGTGCCGTTGTTCCTGGCCAGGGCGAACAGGTAGGTGACGCCCACCAGGACGACGAACAGGTCGCCGGGGAACCCGCCGAACACGTCGTCGGTGCTCTCGCCCGCCACCGCGAGGGCGACGACGAAGGCGGCGAAGAGGGCGAGGGCTCCCATGTGGACGGAGGTGAGGGTCGCGATGAGGAAGACGAGGACGAGGACGACGATCGAGATGACTTCTGCGGGCACGTGGCCTCCTGTGAAGGCTCGGCGGCGGAGAGTCGGACGGGGCCCTGGGGGCGGGATGCGTCGTGGGTTCGCGGGCCTGGGTGTCGGTGGGGGCGACTGACGCACCGCTGCATTCCACTATTTCATATTGTGGAATATCGATTCTGTCTTGCAGAAGTATCTCTGGTGAATCCGCCGGCGTCAACCATTGTCTGAGATGTGAGTCACAGTAAAGTGGGGATCCGGCGGCGACAAGGGGGTTGTGGCGATCGGGCTGGGGCTTCTAGGATCCGTTTAGTGGAATCAATATTCCACTATGTGGATATCGCTTCGAGAGGATCACCATGGATGACGCCACCGGCCGCCACTTCCTCCAGATTCCCGGCCCCAGCAACGTTCCCGACGAGGTCCTGCGTGCGATGTCCGCGCCGACCGTCGACCACCGCGGCCCCGGCTTCAGTGCCCTGATGAGCGGGCTCCTGCGCGACCTGCCCCCGGTGTTCGGCACGACCGGGCCCGTGGTCGTCTACCCCTCCTCGGGGACCGGGGCCTGGGAGGCCGCCCTGGTCAACACCCTCTCCCCGGGCGACCGCGTGCTCTGCTCCGAGACCGGCCACTTCTCCACGCTGTGGAGCGAGATGGCCGACAGGCTCGGCCTGGACGCGGAGGTCCTCCCGGGCGACTGGCGGCGCGGCGCCGACCCCGACCGCCTCGCCGAGGTCCTGGCCGCCGACACCGGCCACAGGGTCAAGGCCGTGTGCGTGGTCCACAACGAGACCTCCACCGGCGTGGTCAGCCGAATCCCCGACGTGCGCCGCGCCATCGACGCCGCCGGCCACCCCGCGCTGCTCCTCGTCGACACCATCTCCTCCCTCGGCTCGGTGGACTACCGGCACGACGAGTGGGGCGTCGACGTCACCGTGTCCTGCTCGCAGAAGGGGCTCATGCTGCCGCCCGGACTCGCCTTCAACGCCATCGGCCCCAAGGCCCTGGAGGCGTCGCGCACCGCGCGCACGGCCAGGTCCTACTGGGACTGGGCGCCGATGCTGGAGGCCAACGCGCGCGGGTTCACCCCCTACACCCCGGCCACCAACCTCCTCTACGGCCTGCGCGAGGCGCTGCGCATCCTGAACGCCGAGGGGCTGCCCGCCGTCTTCGCCCGCCACGACCGCTACGGCCGGGCGGTCCGCGCCGCGGTCCGGGCCTGGGGGCTGGAGGTGCTCTGCGCGGACGAGCGCGAGTACTCGGGCGTCCTCACCGGGGTGCTCGTGCCCGAGGGGCACGACGCCGACCACGTCAGGAAGGTGATCCTGGACCGCTACGACATGTCCCTGGGCGCCGGGCTGGGCCGCCTGGCCGGGCGGGTCTTCCGCATCGGGCACCTGGGCCACACCAACGACCTCACCATCGCCGGCGCGCTCGCCGGGGTGCAGATGGGGCTGGGCCACGCCGGGATCACGGCCGCCGGCGACGGACTGGCGGCGGCGCTGAAGCTGCTGGACGAGCACTGAGACGGACCGGACGACCGACCCGAGGGGCCCCGGCCGGGGGCGGACGCGAGCGATGGAGGCGGCGATGACCAGCACGACGGAGAAGAGCGGCACGAGCGGAGCGGGCGGGGGAGGGGAGGCGCCCGCCGGGCTCGCCGCGGAGGCCGAGGAGCTGCTCCGCAGGGAGGGGGTGACGGACACCCGCTTCGACGACTACTCGCGCCACCTGTTCTCCCGGGACGCGAGCATGTACGCGATCACGCCGCTCGGCGTCGTCTTCCCGCGCGACGCCGACGAGGTCGCGGCGGTCGCCTCGGTCGCGGGCCGCCTCGGCGTGACGCTGACCCCCCGCGGCGCCGGCACCAGCCTGGCCGGGCAGACCGTGGGGGCGGGCCTGGTCGTCGACATGTCGCGGCACATGCGCGCCATCCTCTCCCTGGACCCCGAGGCCCGTACGGCCCGCGTCCAGCCCGGCGTGGTCCAGGACGAGCTCAACGCGGCGGCGGCCCCCCACGGCCTGATGTTCGGCCCCGACACCTCCACCAGCAACCGCGCCACCGTCGGCGGGATGATCGGCAACAACTCCGCGGGCAGCGGCTCCCTGCGCTACGGCATGACCATCGACCACGTGCGCGCCCTGGACGTGGTCCTGGCCGACGCCGCGCGCACCACGCTGCGCCCCTACTCGGAGGCAGAGCGCGCCGACCTCGCCGCCCGCCCCGGCCTGGAGGGCGACATCCACCGGGGCCTGGCCCGCATCCTGAGCGAGAACGCCGAGGCCGTCGCCACCGGGTACCCGGACTTCTGGCGGCGGGCGTGCGGCTACCGGCTGGACCGGCTCGCACAGGACCCAGCCTTCGACCTGGCCAAGTTCGTCGTCGGCTCCGAGGGCACCCTCGTGCTGGCCACCGGGGCCGAGGTCGACCTGGTCCCCAAACCCGCGCGGACCGTCATCGCCGTCGGTCACTTCACCGGCGTCCCGGCCGCGATCGCGGCCACCCAGGACGCCCTGGCGCACGACCCCGCCGCCGTGGAGCTGATGGACCGCACCATCCTCGACCTGTCCCGGCAGCGCATCGAGTACGCCTCCCTCGGCGACATCCTCCAGGGCGACCCCGAGGCCCTGCTGTTCGTCTCCTTCACCGGCGACGACGAGGCCGAGCTCGTCGACCGGCTGCACCGGCTCACCCGCACCTGGAAGGCCTCCGGGCACGGCTACCACACCCTGGAGGCGGTGACCCCGCAGCAGCAGGCCGCCCTGCTCAAGGTGCGCAAGTCCAGCCTCGGCCTGCTCATGGCGGCGGGCAGCGGCACCCGGCGCCCCCTCGCGTTCGTGGAGGACACCGCCGTCGACCCCGTCCACCTGGTGGAGTACACCACCCGCTTCAAGGAGATCCTCGACCGGCACGGCATGGAGGCCGGGTTCTACGGCCACTGCTCGGTGGGCTGCCTGCACATCCGCCCGTTCGTCGACCTGGCGGTGCCCGGGGAGGCCGAGCGGATGCGCGCGGTCGCCGAGGAGGTCAAGGACCTGGTCACCGAGTACGGAGGGGTGAACTCCAGCGAGCACGGCGACGGGCTGGCCCGCAGCGAGTTCAACCGCCAGATCTTCGGACCCGAGCTGTACGCGGCCATGCAGGAGGTCAAGCGGGTCTTCGACCCCGCCGGCCTGCTCAACCCCGGCAAGATCGTCGACGCGCCCCCGATGACCGACCACCTGCGCGACCCGGCCCTGCCCGAGGCCGCCCCGGTGCGGACGCGGCTCGCCTTCGAGGTCGTGGGCGGCATGCGCGGGGCCGCCGACCGGTGCATGAACATCGGCCTGTGCCGCAAGAGCACCACGGGGGCGATGTGCCCCTCCTACATCGCCACCCGCGACGAGGAGCACGCCACCCGCGGCCGGGCCAACGCCCTGGTCAAGGCGCTGTCCGAGCCCGACCCCACGGCGGCCCTGGGCGACGAGCGCCTCCACGAGGTCCTCGACCTGTGCCTCATGTGCAAGGCGTGCAAGAGCGAGTGCCCCCTGGGCGTGGACATGGCCAAGCTCAAGAGCGAGACCCAGTCGCACTACCACGACGCCCACGGCGTCCCGCTGCGCACGCGGATCTTCGGGGCGGTGCGCACCCTGTACCGGCTGGGATCGGCCACCGCGCCGCTGAGCGGGCTGCCCAACCGGTGGCCGGTGCTGCGGCGCCTGATGGAGAGGGCCACCGGGATCACCGCGCGGCGCCCCCTGCCGAGCTTCGAGCGGCAGAACCTGGTGCGCTGGTTCCGCCGCAGGGGAGCGCCCGCGGGGGAGGCGCCCCTGGGTGAGCTGACCTTCCTCGCGGACTCCTTCTCGACCTTCACCGAGCCGGGGATCGGCCGGGCCGCCATCGGCCTCCTCGAACGGGCGGGGTGGCGGGTCCGCCTGGAGAGCCGGGGGTGCTGCGGGCGGTCCAGCCTGTCCAAGGGGCTCGTCGACGACGCCAAGGCCAAGGTCGGCGGGCTGGTCGGGCTCCTCAGCGAGGGCGCCGCCGCCGGCACGCCGATCGTCGGCTGCGAGCCCTCCTGCGTGCTCACCCTCAAGGACGAGGCCGCGTCGATGCTGCCGGGCGACCCCCGCGTCGCCGACGTCGCCGGGCGGGTGCGCCAGGTCGAGGAGCTGCTGACCGAGGCCCTGGACGCGGGGCGGCTGACCCTGTCCGCGGACTCCTGGCCCGCGGGGCGGCGGATCCTCTTCCACGGCCACTGCCACCAGAAGGCCGAGGTGGGCACGGGCGCGACCATGGCGCTCCTGCGCCGCATCCCCGGGGCGGAGGTCGTCGAGCTCGACGCGGGGTGCTGCGGGATGGCCGGGTCGTTCGGGTTCGAGGCCGAGCACTACGAGATGTCCATGAAGGTCGGATCGGACCGGCTCTTCCCCGCCATCGAGGCCGAGGAGGAGGACACGGTGGTCGCCGCGACCGGGGTCTCGTGCCGCCAGCAGATCGGGCACGGGACCGAGCGCCGCGCCTGGCACCCGGTGGAGCTGGTCGCGGCCGCACTGGAGCCGGGGCGGCCCGCGCGACGGTGACAGTATGGAACGGCGGGGCCCCGGCCGGGGCCCCGCACGGCGAGGACGAGGGAGGGACCATGGACCGGTCCGAGGCGGCCGGCACCGGGGCCGGGGCGCGGGGCGACCAGCGGATCGTCAAGCCGCCGAGCATGGTGGAGCTGGCGGCGCGCTCGATCCGGCGGATGATCCTGGCCGGGGAGCTGCTGCCCGGGGAGCGGGTGGTGGAGAACCGGCTCACGCAGCAGCTCAACATCAGCAGGCCGCCCCTGCGCGAGGCGCTGCGCCGACTGGAGCACGAGGGGCTGGTGCGCCAGTCCCCGCACCGGGGGGCGGTCGTCACCCCGCTCACGCTGCACGACGTCTACGAGATCATGACCCTGCGCCACCAGCTGGAGAACATGGCCATCGACCTGGGCATCCCCGTGGTCGAGCCCGGGCGGCTGGAGCGGTGCTGGGAGGCGCTGCGCCGCATGGAGGCCGCGGCCGACGCCCGGGACGAGGCCGAGCTGTCGGAGCAGAAGTTCGAGTTCCACACCGCGGTCGTCGGCCTGTCGGGGCACCAGCGCCTGGAGGAGACCTACCGGTCGCTCCAGCTCCAGATGAAGCTGTGCATGGTGCTCAACCGTCACGCCCGGGCGCACCGCAACGAGACGGCCACCGCGAACGTGCTGCGCCACCGCCGCCTGCTGCGGGTCATCGAGGAGGGCGACCCCGAAGCCGTGCGCGCCGAGATGGCCAGGCACGGCGACCAGACCTTCCTCGACGACCTGCCCGGGGACCTGGACGCCGGCAGCGAACAGGCCGTGCGCTGGCTCCGGGGCGTGCAGGCGGAGGGCGCGGGGGCGGGCACCGCGGTCTGACCCGGGGCCCCATCCGCCCCCTTGCGTGGCGGCGGTGAAGGACGCCATGTCGTCGAACTCCAGGGCGGGGCCGGGCCGATGAGGGAGGCGGGGCCGGCCCGGCCCGGAACGGCTGGGGCGGCCGGCACGGCTCGGTCCCGGCCCCGGAGGCGGCTCCGTCTATCGGTGGCGTGTTCCCACCACGGCCACGACTACCGCGGCGATGGTGAAGGGGATGGCGAAGGACAGGATCTGGGGGCCGTTCTCGATCGCCTGCGGCATGAAGAACAACAACCCCAGGTTGATCAGCGTGTGCAGGAGGCCGGAGATCAGGAGGTTGCCGGTCCGGTCGCGTCGCAGCAGGACCGCGAGGACGACCGAGGAGGAGATGGTCATCAGGAAGAAGCCGGCGATGGCGAGCGGCTCCTGGGCGAAGATGTGGATGTGCCAGGCTCCCCAGAGGATGCCGACGACCACGGCCGCGGGGAGCACTCCGAAGCGTCCCTGCAGTTCGGGCTGGAGGTAGCAGCGCCACCCGGCCTCTTCCGCGCCGGCCCCGATGAACTGGGCGACCAGGATCAGCAGGAACGGATAGCCGAACCCCGCGGGGTCGGCGGCCGACACCTCGCCGTCGAAGAGCAGTGCGTACGCCGCGAGGGCCACGACGAGGACCACTGCGTACAGGCCCACCGCGAAGAGGGCGCGTCCCAGGGCGCCCCGGCCGAGGCTGAGCGAGAGGTGGATCGCCGTGCGCTTCTCCGGGCGGCGCAGCCGCAGCAGCAGGACCGAGAGCAGGCCCAGCGCGGGGCCGAACTGCACGATCTGGATGACCACCGATGGGACGCCCAGTGCTTCCTGGAACACGTTCAGAAGTACGGACGCGAGTGTTGTGACCACCAGGAAGAGAATGATGTTGGGCCACATGCCCGGGGTTTTCATTCGAGGACCTGTGGTGAAGCTTTCGGTGGAGGGTGGCATCGGTGTTCCTCGTGTGGGATTTCTCCGGTGGACGTGAGGTCGGAAACCGCCGGACCTCTCGCATATCAGGGCATCTGATGTCGTCCCACCGGTCGGGGTTCCCCTTGCCAGGGGGTAAAAATGTGGTTAGCGCCACTGGGAGGGGCATGGGTTTCCTGTCCTCGCGTCGGCGAACGGCGAGAAATTCACTTCCGATCCCGCCTCGAGAACGGGTTTCGCCGAGCCCGCCGGACCGGTCCTGGGGATCGACGTATCGTGCTGTCTGCCCCGGAAGAACCCGAACGCCACTACCCGGATCCCATGCGCGCAACTGGTTGCTCCGGACGCTGCGGCGCCTGGGCCGCCCTCGATCTCTTCGCTGCCCACCGGCGCCGCGCCTTCGACGTGCTGTCCGCGCCGGACGCGGCCGGTGCCGCGGGGGGCGGGCCGGGGAGGGCTGGGGCGGGGAGCCCACCGGTCCGCTCCCCGCCGCGGATTGCGCCACAATCGCCGCATGACGACCGACGACCGCTTCATGCCGATCCACGACCCGGAGCTCCTGGCCAGGGGCGAGCGCGTCCTGGGGCCCGAGTTCAGGGCGATGAGCGAGAGGGTGCTGCGGGCCACGGAGCTGACCTCCCGCCTCAACGTCCTCCCCTTCGACGACGAGGCCGGAAGGGCCGCGCTGCTCGAGCAGATCCTGGGCCGGCCCCTGCGCGCGGGGGTGACGGTCTACCCGCCCTTCTACACCGACCACGGCCTGCGCCTGGACCTGGCGGAGCGCGTCTTCGTCAACCAGGGCTGCACGTTCCTCGACTACGCCGGCATCCGGCTGGGCCGGGGGGTGATGGTGGGCCCGAAGGCCACGTTCATCACCGTGGGCCACCCGGTGGACCCCGGTGAGCGGCGCCGGTTCCTCAGCGGCGCGCCCATCGACGTGGCCGAGAACGTGTGGATCGGCGCCGGGGCCACGATCCTGCCCGGCGTCAGCATCGGACGCGACGCCGTCGTCGCGGCAGGGACGACCGTGGCCGACGACGTGCCGGCGGCGAGCCTGGTGGCCGGGCCCAAGGGCACCGTGCGCCGGCGCTGGTAGATCCGCCGCTCCGCGCCTCCGCGCACGCGGCGTCGAGACGGCGGCGATCGCCGTTGCCAGCCGGCGCGCCCCCGCCCGCGCGGCGCGCCCGGCCCGCAACCCCCTGGCCCACGCGGGCTCGGCCGGGTACCGTCGCACGGGTGTCCGGCCGTGCGGGCCCGTACGGCCGTGCGGGCAGTCCCCGAGCGGAGAGCAGGTTCCGACCATGGCATGCCGTATCACCGGCCTCGTGCTCAAGTCCCGCGACCCCGAGGCGCTGGCGCGGTTCTGGTGCGAGGTCCTGGACTTCGTCGTGCACGCCCAGGCGGACGAGGGCGTCGGGATCGGCCCGCGCGAGGGGGCCGACGGCCCGCAGGCCGAGCTGGTCTTCCTCCGCAGCGACGAGCCGAAGAACGGGAGGCTCCCGCTCCACATCGACGTCAACGCCACCGACCGCGACCAGGACGCCGAGCTCGAACGCCTCCTGGCCGCGGGCGCCGAGCGCGTCGACATCGGCCAGACCGGGGAGGAGCCCCGGTACGTGCTCGCCGATCCCGAGGGCAACGAGTTCTGCCTGCTCAGGCCCCAAGTCGACCCGGTCTGACGGTTCCCCTCGGCGACTGAGCCACCTGGAGTCGGATGATGCGCCCTTCGGCTACCCGAAGCTCTTCCACAGCTGACAGAACTGGCCCTCGGCCCATCAGCGGGCTGATACCCGTCGAGTTCGAGTGGGGACGACTGAGCACCGTGGTCAGAGATTTCGCAAACACAGTTCTACCGAACTCGGTAGATATCAGAGCCTCCGTCTCACCCGGCACGAGAAGACACTGTTGCTGTCGGCAGTGACTGGGCAACGGCTTGCTCGGGGGCGAAGCAGGGCTGAACCTGTCTCGGGATAGCGGAGTGCGCAGTCGTACCCCTCGGAGCCGGACGTTCGAGTCGGGCGAATGGTCGGACCCGGTGTCCGGCACGCACATGAGGACTCAGCGCAGGTGATGCTGTGTTCCTGGGTGCGGGAGAACGCCCGCGTTGCCAGGACCTCCCGGTCTCCGCGTAGGCGTGAAGCTGGTCCATGGCACCTCCTGTGGCGCTCTGTGTGCCAGGCATATGCTGTGCGGACCGTTGGGTCAACCCCTCTCGCGCGTGCCCGGGAAGGGCTCTGGTGTGTCCGGATGTGGCCTCCTCGTATGGGCCTTCCATGGCCTGGGACGGCTCAACCTTTGAGTGCGAATGGCTATAGTGTCGCTTACTTCCCGTAGTTGTGGCATTGCTGTTGTGTGTCGCACAGCACCCCTTTAGTGGCCATCCCCGACCCGAGAGAGACTTTCGACATGTCGAGTGAGACCGGTGGAAATCCGATCGAGGGCTACGAGGGCGCTCAGTTGGCTGAAGCCCTGGCGGAGTCGATGGCGGGACTGGCTGACATGTTCGACCTGATCATGGAGGACGCGGAGACTGTCGCCCAGCGGGATGAGGTCTCCTCGGCTCTGCGGGCGTACAAGGATGAATACGGCCCGACCATCGTCGAGGTACAGGAGCACGGCCTGCAGCTCGCCGAGAACATTCAGGCGGGCGCCACCGAGATCTCGCGCAACGATCAGGAGTCCGCCGGAGACTACAAGACACCCTGGGATCTCGGCGTGGACCTCCAAGTCAACTTCTGACCCCCAGCCCTGCTCAGACTTCCCCTGTCCACCACTGTTCCCCGACGGCAGAGCACACCTTGGCAAACTTCGACATCTCCTTCCTGGCTCGAACTACGTCTGCGAGCGCTACGGCTATCCGGGCCCGTGCCGAAGACCTGGATACTCTCCAGGCCCGGCTCCTGGGCAGAGCTGACGACCTCGACGCCGACTTCAACGACACGGCCACCCAGTTCACTGATCTCCTGGCCTGGAAGATTCGGGACCAGTCCGCCGAAGAACTGCAGCTCTGGCGGAACGCCGGAACCTCGATCGTCTACGCGTCCTCCATGATCGAGATGTGGGCGCAGCACGTGGAGAGTTTCAAGGAGGAGCGCTCCGCGCAGATGACCGAGTGGTGGGAATTCCTCAGGTCGAAGCGGGGCGAGATCCCTGACAAATACCAGGGGCAGACCATCACCGCGGCATATCCTGAGAGGGAGGGGATTGGTCTGCTCGGTGACGCCAACAAGTGTCGTTCCATCTACGAGGAGGTCGCGTCGAAGGCGGAGGATCTGGAGGGGCGCGAACGCACGAATTACCAAAAGTTCGAGGACCACGCCGACGAGATCGCCGAAAAACTGCGCCAGGGGCCCACGAAGGAGAACGTCCAAGCGCTCATCGACGCCGGGGTCAACTCTTGGGCCTTTTACAACATCGACCCGAACCACTACACCATGCTGGTCGATGGCCGCGAATTGACTGAAGAGAACGCCGAGGAGTGGGCCGAGGAACTGGGGACCTACTGGTCCGGTGACAAGCCGTTGGATGACCGCTATCACGAGCTCATGCTCATGATGGGCATGATCACCGCCAACGCGACACAGGCGCAACAGGGCGGCACAGGATACCGCGAAGAGGAGATGGACTTCCTCCGTGCCTTCTACGAGAGGTTGGAAGAGGAGAACCCCAACGGCAACGGTGTGCTCGGTCTCCCCGCGGAGATGGAGGGGGATCATCTGACGGCCGAGGAGCGCGAGCACGCACTGGGAGTGCTCGGAGATGGAATCCTCGCTCTGTCCGACAACCGCCTCGGCGGAGGTTACTACGACCTGCCGGCGAGCGTGCGCGAAGCCGCTGAGGGCCCAGCTCTTCAGTCCCCGAACTCCACGGATCTCTACATGATCCACGAGTGGGCGGATGACGCGGGTGCGCTGGCCGACCTTCTTCGTCACACGAACCCCGACCTGGAGGGAGGCTATGGATTCTCGAGTACTCTGACGATCTCCATGGGTCTCTACGCAGGCGGATCAGAAGGAAACTTCGACGTCTGGCTGAGTCAGGAGGACGCGGGAACCCTCCTCGACAATTCCACACGAAACAACGACGCGAATCACGCCATCCTCACTGGCGACTTCGTCCATCCGAACTTCAAGGATGAGAACGGGGATTTCATACCGAACCCCCCGCATGAAACCGCAGAGGAGATGCTCGATCATGCCTTGACTTCCCTGTTTACCTTTGATTGGGATGACGGCGGCGAGTCGGTGCGCGGTCTGACCGACTGGATCGCAGAGGACGCAGCCGCTCCTGAGGATCGTATACCCCCGGACGAGAGTTCCGAGGTTCGTTCGGAGCTCACGCCCGAGGAGCAGAGATCCGCCGAAGCTCTCGCAGCACTGGTGGAAAGGATGGAAGACGAGGAGTTCAGAGAATCCATGTTCTCCACGGGTCACGAGGTCACAGGAGACGACGACGTCACATGGCGCAACGTCGCCGCCGGTCACCTCAATCCTGAAGTCGCTGATTCCTGGTCCGATATCTTCGTCTCCTACATGGACGTTTTCGCCAACACGGAGGGCCTCGGTGAAACGAACGACGAAACTGATTACGGAACGCGCTGGGACGACGAACAGAACCGCTTGTACCTGAGTCCGGACGGGCGCCGACACTTCGTAGAGCTCATCATGGGTGATGCTGAAGCTGCACAGAGCACCTACAGCGAGGTTGTTCTCCATGGGGCGGAGACCATGGGAGGCTTCTCCCTGGGCGATGGAAACAGAGACCATAGTGGGGCCAACTCCTATGGTTCTCTGCTCGGTTTGGTCGACGTTGCGTTGGAGAACGAGAGTGCGCGGCGGGCGATAGATAATACTGAAGCAGTCAACCATGCGAACAAAATACGCAATGGGGTAGTAGACACCATCGGTGGTTTGGCTGGTGACAGGAATGCCTCCGGTATCGTTGTCGAAGTGGCGAAGTTCCTGGCCAAGGAAGCTCTTGAGATATCAGACAATCCGCCTTCGGGAAACACGATCGAGACCGCGGGTGACTGGATGCCTGCGGAGGACATGCAACAGCTCGCCATCAGCGCACTGGCGGCCAACGATCCCGAAGTCATGGACGCCTTGGCGGGTCTCCACCCCGGTGTGGTCATGGGCGATGGCGAGGACCGCTACATTCCCCTCGATCCCTATGAGTGGGAAATCAACGAGGAGAGCCTCGACTCCGTACGGGCCAACTTGTACGACTATGTCGACGAGCGGCCATGGGTGGATGGTGAAGGCAGTACGAAGAGCGCGGTCGACAACTTCTTGGGGACTCTGGGTATGGCCTGGGGGAAGTGGTGAGGAGTAGATTCGGTATGGGTGCGACGGGACGATCCCACCTGCTGTCGGCGACCTGCGTCGCATTGCTGCTGCCCTTGGCTGGTTGTGGCCTGTCCTCCGGTGATACTCAGTCCATCAACGATGATCCCCGGGGTCTCGCCTACCCGGAGCGTGTTGAACGAGTTGGTTGGGAATGGGAGATACCAGAAGGAACTCGCCTCGTCGATACAGTTCCAGTTCCCGTGGGTATCGTGGTTCTCCTGGACGACGGCTTCGTCGCTCTGGCGGGAGACACCGGTGAGGAGTTGTGGCAGTACCGGGTGGGAGACAATGCCCGCGCGGCGTATGCCTCACATGCAGGTGACTATCTGGCTGTCGAGACAGAGGGCTCCGAGACCGGCCCTAGCTTGGTCGAATTGGATCCATCCACGGGAGAAGTCCTCCAGGAAATCGCGATCGAGGAGAGCTCCAGTGGTGACAGCGGAATCGATGCAGGAGCCTTCAGCCGGAACGTGGCCCACGGCGTGAGGATCGCCCGAGACCCCTTCGACGATCCCGCCCTGCGAGCGGTTGCGCTCGACACCGGGGAGAACCTGTGGGTCCAGCAAGAGCCGCCCGAGTGCACGACCATCGAGGCTACGAATAGTGACACCACCGTGGGTATGGTCATGGGCGACATCGTTCTGGAGGGTTACTCCTGCGCAGGGGGCGATGACGGAGCCGGCCTGCTCGGCCGCGACCTGACCTCGGGTGAGGAGCTGTGGCGGTTCGAAGAGGGCTTCGGAAGCTCCGATCCCGAATTGAACGCCCCCGAACGCCGTTACGATCCCCTCACTGATCAATACCTGGCGGTCAGGACTCAGAGCGGTGCTACTCGCGTGTTCGACGTTGCAACCGGGGAGGTCTTCGGAGAGTGGGACGGCGCGGTCATCGGAGTCCTTGAGGACGAGTCGGTCGTGATCCAATTCGGAGAGGACTCCGAGTATCAGAGGACAGACCGGTCGGGGACGGTCCTGGAAGCGCTCTCCATGCCTCACGGAACAAGCCGGACAGAGTATCCGGTGGCACTGGAAGGCGGTGTCGTCGGCCATGGCTCCGACACTCGTGATTCGGAAGCTCGGGTGTGGTTCCACGCGTGGGGAAACGATGCTGAGCCTACGAACATCGACGTCAGCGATGCTGGACTGGAAGACGACGAGGCAGTTTTGTCCGCCACCGCCGCCCCCGGCGCAGTGGTCCTCAGTTACTCGGAGGACGGTACAGAAGGACGCGAGGTCCTTCTGGGACTGATCTGATTCAGGAGCGGAACCGAGTTTCGAGCGAGCCACCGGACCGTCAGGCGTGAGTGGTTCAGAAGGCCATGAAGCTTACCGGCATGGGGGACCCACGCGGACAGCGGGAGGTCCGCTGACCGCGATGTGAAACCAGTGGTATCTGCAGCGGAGCAGCCCCCTTTGGGAGCGGCGCGGTTGTGCTGGCCCAGGGAACGCTTGTCGGGGATGCCACCGAATATCTTGACGTCCGCGTGCGCCAGTTCGTTCGGTCGGGTGCATTGCTGCGGGGACGTGGGTGGCCACTGCCCGCGCTTCCTGGACCTCATGTTCGGGTTGCAGACCGACGTCCTGGCCTTCTGCGCCATCCACACCGTCCTGCCCCGCGCCTGGACGTCGAGGAACGGGAACCCGGACCAGAGCATGAGGCTCCGCACGGACGCCGAGCTCGAACGCCTCCTGGCCGCGGGCGCCGAGCGCGTCGACATCGGCCAGACCGGGGAGGAGCCCCGGTACGTGCTCGCCGATCCCGAGGGCAACGAGTTCTGCCTGCTCAGGCCCCAAGTCGACCCGGTCTGACCGTCTCGGCCGACGACGGGCCGGAGTCCGGTCCGCACGGGCGGAGGAGGCGCTCCGACCCGATGTGGGCACCGGGGACGTCCTGGTGTTCGTGGCGCTCGTGGTCACCGGCATGGGCGCCAGCCGCACGGAGAGTGGCGGACTCAGGCCGCCCCGTCGGCCTCACCCCCGGACGGCGGAGACGGCCTCGTCCCAGAGCTGTTCGAGGGGGACGGCGCCGTCGAGGCGGAGCCAGGTCTCACTGGCCACGTCGAGGCAGGCCAGGGCCGTGGCCACGATCGCGGCGGAGCGGTGCTCGGCCGCCGTCCCGTCCGGGTCGTCCGCGCCGCGCAGGCGCCGGGCGAGCTCGGGGACGAGGAGTTCCTTCCAGGCGAGCTGCTTCTCCATGTGGCGGGCGCGCAGGGAGGGGGTCCGGTGCAGCATCTGCCCTATCCGGAGCTCGCGGTCGGTGTCGACCGGCTGCACGGTGCGCAGGCTCAGCAGGGAGGCCCGGACCGCCTCCCAGGGCTCCTCCTCGGGCGGGCGCTCCACGAGCGCGTCACGGACCCGGCGGCCCCGGTCGACGAGGTCGCCGAGGACCACGTCCTCCTTGGTCCCGAAGTAGCGGAAGAAGGAGCGGCGGGAGATCCCCGCGGCCTCCGCGATCTGGTCGATGGTCGTCTCCTCGAAACCGCGTTCGAGGAAGAGGCGCATCCCGGCCTCGGCGATCTCCCGGTGTACCGCTCGGCGGGTGCGTTCCCTCAGGCCCGGTACCGGTTCTTCACTGCGCACCCCCGCACTCTACACAGTGCGTCATCGAGCGACAAAGTTGACACTTGGTGTCACAACTGTCGTATGGTGTCGGCATGAGCATCGACCACGCTTCGCAGACCACACTCATCACCGGGGCCAGTTCCGGCATCGGCGCCGCCCTGGCCCGCAGGCTCGCCGAACGCGGGACGGGCCTGGTCCTCGTCGCCCGGCGCGCCGAGAGGCTGGAGGCGCTGGCGGCCGAACTCCGCGACGCCCACGGCGTCGGGGTGGAGACCGTCTCCGCCGACCTCGGCCGTCCCGGGGCGGGAAGGGACCTGGCCGCCGAGATCGACCGCCGCGGCCTGGAGGTGACCAGCCTCGTCAACAACGCCGGGGTCGGCATGGACGGTGCGTTCCGGGAGCAGGACCCCGACGAGCTCGGCGCGATGGTCGCCCTCAACGTGGGCGCCGTCGTCGACCTCAGCCGGGCCTTCGTGGGCCGGCTGGCGGAGAGGGGCGACGGCTACCTGGTCAACGTCGCCAGCATGGCCGCCTACCAGCCGATCCCGGGGATGGCCGCCTATGCGGCGACCAAGTCGTTCGTGCTGTCCTTCACCGAGGCGCTGTGGTGGGAGACCCGGGACAGCGGGCTGCGCACCATGGCGTTCTCGCCGGGGCTGACCCGTACGGAGTTCTTCGACGCGATCGGCGCCGAGGGGTACCCGGGCGGTTTCCAGACCCCCGACGAGGTCGCCCTGGCGCTGCTCCGGGCGCTCGACCGCCGCAGGTCGGTCCCGAGCGCGCTCTCGCGCGCCGGCAACGTGCTCGCCACGTCCCTGTCACGGTTCTTCGGCCGCCGGTCCGCCGTCCTGGTCACGGCCCGCGCGGCCCGCTCGGCGCAGCTGATGCGCAAGAGCCGCGCCACCCCTGCCCAGCGGTCCCGGGGGCGAACCAAGTAAGCCGGAAAGGGGCAACGGCCCCCACCACCCCGTGATGCAGGCCCGTGTTGGGTTGTGGTCGGGTGAAAGCCCCACTCTCCTGACCGGCCCCTGGCTACCGTGTCCGCGACCCCCTGCCCCCGTTCTGGAGGGGGCCGTCGGTGGCCTCGATCGAGCGCACGGCCTCCCCGCAGTTCAAGAAGAGGTGTCGGCCTTTCACGGCGACAACCACGAGGCGTTGGTGCACCGGTTCTTCAAGAAGGACCGGGCGGTGATGTTCGACCTGGCCGCCAAGCTGGAGCTGAAGGCGACCTCGTCCGACGACTCGGTGCTGGTCGCCCTGGAGCACGGACCTGGCCGCCTGGGCCTGGGCCGGGCCCGTACACGGAAAGGAACCCGACGATGTCCCAGTACTCCACCGACGAGGCGCTCAGCTCGGGCAGACCGGCCAAGCGCCGGCGCTTCAGTGACGAGATGCTCTTCACTTCGGAGTGCGTGAGCTGCGAGGCGGACCTGCGCACCACCGACCCCCAGGAGCAGGTGGTGATCGGCCGCAACGGTGGCCAGCTCGCCGCCTGCCGGGGCGAGTGCGCCCGGCGGGCGTGCGGACACCCGGGCGGGCTCCCGGGCAGGGGTCCGGTGCCGCCGTTGGAGCGCCGCATCGCAAAGTGGGAGGACTTCGACCAGTGACCCGCACCTGGGGTACCCCGCCCGCACCCGGCGCCGAGGACCACCCCGCCCAGGTCGTCGCCCAGGACGCCCGAACCGGTGTGCGCCGCTGCCCGGCCGGGTGCATCGCCATCGAAGACGCCTCGCGCCCGGCAGGAGCGCGACGACGTCAAGTACACGGCCTCGGCGCGAGAATGCGCCCCCCGGGCTTGGGGGCGCTCTCGGCGACAGCGCCACCACAGGAGCAGCGAACGAATGGCCTGTCAGTCCGCCATGCTGTCCGCGGCTTGCCGGGGAGACGCGGCCAGCAGGCCGCGGGGTGTCGCTTCACCGGCGAGATAACTGTCGAGGGTCTTCCGGCGTTGTGCCAGGCGCAGCTCCTGCCGGGCGAGTTCGTCACGAACCTCGCGGACACGAGTGAGAAGTGCTGAGCAGTCCGCTTCCGTGCGCGTGTGTCCGGCAAGCGGAAGGCTGTCGCGGATGACCTGCGAGGACAGGCCCGCGCTGAACAGGTCCTGGATGAAGGCGACTCGCTCCACCGCGTCCGGCTCGTACTCCCGGTAGCCGTTGGCTGTACGGCGGCTTCGCAGCAGGCCCTGTTGCTCGTAGTAGCGCAGGGAGCGACTGCTCGCGCCCGTGGCCGCGCTGAGTTCTCCGATTCGCACCGCGCTTCTCCGAACATCTCCGATGTTGACCTTGACACTGATGTCATAGTTTAGCGTTCCGGGCATGACCACCGCACCGCAGATGAAAGGCCGAACCGCAGTCGTGACCGGCGCCACGTCCGGCATCGGAGCCGAGATCGCCGACCAGTTGGCCGGACACGGCGCCCATCTCGTTCTGGTGGCCCGCTCCGCCGAACTCCTGGAGACGACGGCGACCCGCCTACGCGTTCAGTACGGCGTCGATGTCCTCACCGCGCCCCTCGACCTCGCCGACCGCGAATCACCCCGGCTCCTCGCGCACCAGCTCGCTGAGGCAGGGATCGAGGTGGAGATGCTGGTCAACAACGCCGCCGCCAGCCAACTGGGTGCCCTTGCCGACACCGACCCGATGCGGCTGCGCGCGATGCTGGAACTCAACGTCGGGACACTGGCGGAACTGACCGCCCGGCTGCTCCCCGGCATGGTGCGACGCGGCCGCGGGTCGGTGCTCAACATCTCCAGCACGGGCGCCTACCAGCCGACGCCGTACATGGCCGCCTACTCCGCGTCCAAGTCCTTCGTGCTCTCATTCACCCAGGCCCTATGGGCCGAGGTCGCCGGCACTGGCGTGCGGGTTGTGGCCGTCGCCCCCGGACCCACCGACACTCCGATGAACGCAGCGGCGTCGCCACTGCGCAAACGTCAGCCCGCAGACGTGGCCCGCACCGCTCTGGCCGCACTGAGCCGGCGGCGGCCCGCCATTGTGGACGGCGGTGGAAACGCTCTGCAGACCTTCATCTCCAGCAGGCTGTTACCGGCCGGAATCGCCGCCCGTATCGGGAAGCGAATCATCGAATCCACGATTCTCCATCGCTGACCCGTGACCACTACCCACCTCCTTCGTGAAAGAGGAACAGCATGCCCGAACCGATCATGACGACAGCCCACGAGTCGGGCGGCCTGCGCGGGCGCCGCGTTCTTGTCACCGGTGGCAGCAAAGGAATCGGGCGCGCCGTCGCCTCCCGGCTCGCAGCCGCCGGCGCGACGGTCGTCGCGACGGCCAGAAAAGATCCCGGGAACCTGCCGACCGCAGTGCATTTCATCTCAGCCGACCTCAGCACAGCAGACGGCTGCGCCGAGCTGGTCACCGCCGCGACCGATCTGCTCGGCGATATCGACGTACTGATCAACAACGTCGGTGCCGGTACCCCACCACCCGACGGACTGCTATCGGCATCGGACGACATCTGGGAACGGACACTCCAGCTGAACCTGCTGCCTTCGGTCCGCCTGGACCGCGCGGTGCTCCCCGACATGATCGCAGGAGGCAGCGGCGTGATCATCCACGTCACCTCGGTGGGCGCCCACCTCCCGATCGGCCCCGACGCCCCCTACCAGGCAGCGAAGGCGGCGCTGTCGACCTACAGCAAAGCACTGGCCAACGAATTCGCCGGGCGCGGTGTCCGGGTCAACAGGATTTCCCCCGGCCTGATCGCCAATGACGCAATTTCCGCGATGCTCGCACAATCCGCCCACGGCGCCCCCGACGACCCCACTGCGCAGATGCTCGAAAAATGGGTCGGCGGCATTCCCCTGGGACGTCCCGGGCAACCCGCCGAGGTCGCCGACCTGGTCACTTTCCTGGTTTCCGACCAGGCCGCCTGGATCACCGGCTCGGACTTCCGTATCGACGGCGGCTCATTCCAAGCCGTGTGACCGGCGCGTCGAACGCTGACCTGGAATACACCACGAGGAACCGCAGTCCGGCGAGTTCGGCCTCGGAGAACACCTGAGCAGCCAACGGGAGCCTCCGCTCGCGTCAGGGGCGGCCATCGGCGACTACTCAACCAGGCGTGGCTGCGGCCGCATCGCGGAGCTACCTGTCTTATCCGATCCGAGGCCGCGCCGGCGCTGTTCCCGGCCCGGGGCGGTCGGCGGATCTCGGCGCGGACCATCGACCACGTCATCCGCACCACCGGACGCCGGGCGGGGCCGGAGATCTCTCCGCACACCCTGCGCCACACCTTCGCCACCGACCTCGTCCGCGGTGGACACGACCTGGTGGTCGTCGCCGAGCTGCTCGGCCACTCCCGGGTGGAGACCGTGCGGGCCTGCACCCTGCCCACCGAGGACGACGCCCAGGCCGCGGCGGACGCCGCCACCGTCGACTACTGAACGGCGGCCACGCACCGGCGGGATCAGTCGAAACCGCTTTGCGCGGTGTCGGACTCCGGGTCACGAGCCGCGGCGGACTGGATCCGCGCGGCCGCGTCCTTGTCCGTCTCCGTGTTCTTACCCATGATCCCCACCTGCCCGCTGACCAGGCCATTGCCCCTTTCGGGCTTACTTGGTTCGCCCCCCGTCCTGATGCCCCGGGCCACGGGCGCGTCCGCGACGGCGGGGCGGTCGGTGGTCCGATCGGCGCTCCATCCGCCGGAACGGGCACGCGCGCCCGCCCCGGTGGATGGAGCGCTCGCGGTGCGCCGTGGGTCCGGCGACCGGTCGGACCGCACTCCCGGGTCCTCGGGCGGGCCGGGGTGAGGCCCGGTGCGGCCGGTGGCGTGCGCGTTTGGCATGGTAAACGCTTTCCGATCCTGAGGGCAAGAGGTGGGGAAAGGATGCCGCGAGGGGTCCGATCCGACATGCCGCGGTGTGCGGGGCTCGGTTCTCGCCCTCCGTCCTCCCGGGGCGGCTGTTTCCCGTGGTTCTGCTGGTGGTGGCGGGATCAGTGGGGATTCGGGGTGTGGTGCGCGGGTGTCGTGTTCGGAAAGGGAGCGTTGACACCCCACGTGACGCGGTGCTAAAAAATGAACACTTGAGAACATGGATAGCGCTTACCAGCACGGTTGCGGCGATCCCGCTCCGTTCGTGACGCCCCGGCCCGGCGCCCCCGCCAGGTGCGACACCGGCCGGAGCCCCGACCGGTCCGCCGGCCCGACACCACCCTCCCGACCGGACAGCAGTACCCCCTCCCGGGACGCAGCAGCCCCCGGAACGCAGCAGCCGAAGGGAAACACCACCATGCGCGTACCCCCCGGCCGAGGACGGTCCCGCGCGGGCCGCCGCGGCACCGCCCTCACCGCCACCGCCGCCGCGGCCGCGATCGTCATGGCCGCCTCCGCGTGCGGAGGCTCCGGAGGCGACGGCGACACCGTCGAGCTCCGCTTCTCCTGGTGGGGCTCCGACGAGCGCCAGGCCACCATGCTCCAGGTCATCGAGAACTTCGAGGCCGAGAACCCCGGCATCCGCATCGCGGGGGAGAGCACCGACTGGAGCTCCTACTGGGACCGGCTGGCCACCAACACCGCCGCCAACGACGCCCCCGACATCGCCATGCAGGAGGAGCGCTACCTGCGCGAGTACGCCGACCGCGGCGCGCTCATGAACCTCGACGAGGCCGCCGGCCTGGACCTGTCCGGCCTGGACCCGCTCATCGCCGAGAGCGGCGACCTGGACGGCCAGACCTTCGGCGCGGCCACCGGCGTCAACGCCTACGCCATCCACGCCGACCCCGAGGCCTTCGAGGCCGCGGGCGTGGAGATGCCCGACGACGAGACCTGGACGTGGGACGACTACGTCGAGATCTCCGCGCAGATCACCGAGGGCAGCGACGGCGAGTACGTCGGCACCCAGAGCATGAGCTACAACGAGACCGGGTTCCAGGTCTTCGCGCGCCAGCACGGCGAGAACCTCTACGCCGAGGACGGCTCGCTGGGATTCTCCCAGGAGACCCTGACGGCGTGGTTCGAGATCACCCAGGAGCTCCAGGACAACGGCGGCCAGCCGAGCGCCGCCGAGGGCGTGGAGATCCAGGGCGGCGGGGTCGACCAGTCGGTCGTGTCCACCAACCAGGGCGCGATGGCGCACTTCTGGAGCAACCAGCTCGGCGGGGTGGCCGAGTCCTCCGGCCGCGACATCCAGCTGCTCCGCTACCCGGGGGAGACCGAGTTCGAGCGGACCGGCGGGTTCTTCAAGCCGGCCATGTTCTACACCGTCTCCGCGGGGTCCGAGCACCCCGAGGAGGCGGCGCTCTTCGTCGACTACATGCTCAACGACCCGGCGGTGGCCGAGCTGACCCTCGCCGACCTGGGGCTCCCGGCCAACGTGGAGGTGCGTGAGGCGATCGTCGACGACCTGCCCGGCGCCGACGCGCAGATGGCCGAGTTCATGAGCGGCATCGAGGACACGATCGTGGACGGCAACCCGCCGCCGCCGATCGGCGCGGGCCAGGTCGTGGAGATCACCGGGCGGGTCACCGACAGCCTCGCCTTCGGCGACATCACCCCGGCCGAGGCGGCCGAGCAGTTCATGGCCGAGGTCGAGGCGGCCACCGGCGGCGCCTGACACCGGCCGGGCACGGGCCCGGGGCGCGGGGGGTTCTCCCTCCGGGCCCCGGGCCCGTGTCGTTTCCGACCCTCCGGACGGATGCGGGCGGGGTGTCGCGTTCCGGGCGGACTGGTGGACAATAATGAAAACGGTTGTCATATGCTGTTTTGGCCGGTCGCGACACCGTCGCGCGGCGGCCCCGTCCACACCCGACCCCTGGAAGAACCCCCGTGCACCTCCACAAGACCCCGCCCGGCGCCTGCCTGGCCGTGGCCGCCGCCCTCGCGGCCACCGGCTGCTTCCCCGCCGGAGACGACACCGCCGCCGACGACGGACGGATCTCGGTGGCCATGATGCAGCCGCCGCGCTCGGCCCTGTCGCCCCTCACCGACGACGCCTTCAAGCTCTCCCGGTGGAGCACCGCCGAGACCCTCGTCACCCTGGACGAGGTCGGCGACCCGCAGCCCGGCCTGGCCACCGAGTGGGTCCGCACCGACCCCACCACCTGGACCTTCACCATCCGCGAGGGGGTGGACTTCCACGACGGCACGGAGCTGACCGCCGACGTCGCCGCCCACGCGCTGGAGTACGCGGCGCAGGCCTCGCCCAAGCCGCGCATCCTCGACGGCGTGGAGATCGCGGTGGAGGCGCGGGGCGACACCGTGACCGTCACCACCGCCGAGGAGGACCCCCTCGTCCCGCAGCGGCTGTCCTCGCCGCAGCTGTCGATCCTCGCCCAGAGCGCCTACGAGGGCGGCGCGGTGAGCCCCGTCGGCACCGGGACCGGCCCCTTCGAGCTGGTCGAGGTCACCGGGACCACCGCCGCGCGCCTGGACCGCTTCGACGGCTACTGGGGCGAACCCGCCCTGGCCCCCGGCATCGACGTGGCCTTCGTGCCCGACGGGACCGCACGCGCCGCCGCCCTGCGCACCGGCGAGGCCGACATCGTCGAGTCCGTGCCCACCTCCCAGGCCGCGCTCCTGGAGGAGGACACCCTCACCGAGGTGCCGATGCCGCGCACCAACACCCTCTACCTCAACACCGAGGAGGGGCCCTTCACGGACCCCGGCCTGCGGGCCGCCGCGCGTGAGGCGATCGACCGCGAGTCCCTGGTCGAGGGCGTCTACGAGGGCCGCGCCGACGTGGCCGAGGGCCTTCTGGGACCCGCGCTGCCCTGGGCCGCCGAGCGCCCCGCGCGCACCGGCGCCACGGAGGCGCAGGACCCGGACGGCGCGTCCGTCACCCTGGCGACCTTCACCGACCGCGCCGAGCTGCCCGAGGTCGCGACCGTCCTCGAACAGCAGCTGGAGGACGCCGGGTTCGAGGTGGAGCAGGTCGTGCGCGAGTACGCCAACATCGAGGAGGACGCCCTCAGCGGCGAGTTCGACGCGTTCATCCTCTCCCGCGCGACCGTCCTGGACTCCGGGGACCCCGCCGCGTACATGACCAGCGACTTCTCCTGCGACGGCTCCTTCAACATCGCCCAGCTGTGCGACGAGGGGGTGGACGCCGCCCTGGAGGCGGCCGAGCTGGCGCCGACGGGCGAGGAGCGGCGCGCCGCGATCCTGGAGGCCGAGGCCGCCGTCCTCGCCACCGACGCCGCCATCCCCATGCTGCACGAGCGCGTCATCCAGGGCGACGCGGCCGGCGTCGTGGACTCGGCCAAGGACCCGCGCGAGCGCCTGCTCGTCACCTCGC
The DNA here is from genome assembly GCF_053616335.1 of Nocardiopsis sp. NPDC055824. NCBI lineage: Bacteria > Bacillati > Actinomycetota > Actinomycetes > Streptosporangiales > Nocardiopsidaceae > Nocardiopsis > Nocardiopsis sp. NPDC055824. The sequence goes on along the minus strand of NZ_JBSHDN010000080.1, from coordinate 5,214 downwards.
GCACCCGGCTGGACTGATGGGCGCCGCGCACCCGGGCCGGGCCGCGCCCCGGCGCCCCCGCCCGGCCCGCCGCTCCGGGCTCCTCGGCCCCCTGCTCTCCCGCGTGGCGGCACTGGCCGTCATCACCGTCGTGGTCGGCCTGCTCCCGTGGCTGTCCGGCCGCGACCCCGCGCTGTCCGTGCTGCGGGCCCGCTCGGCCGAGCAGGAGCCGACCGAGGAGGCCCTCAACGCGATCCGCGCGGAGCTGGGGCTCTCCGACGGACCGATGGTGATGCTCGGCCGCTGGTTCGGCGGGGCGCTCCGCGGCGACCTGGGCTCCTCCTGGGTCTCCGACGCCCCCGTCCTGCCCGCGGTCGTCTCGGCCACGGGGGTGTCCCTCCTGGTCATGGCGTGCGCGCTCGGCGTGGCCCTGCTGCTGGCGGCCCTGCTGTGCGCGCCCGCCCTGGTGCGCGGGGCTCGCGGCACGCTGCGCCCGGGCGGGTCGGGCAGCGGCGCGGTCGCCGCCATGTGCACGGCCCTGCCCGAGTTCCTGGTCGCCGTCCTGCTCATGGTCTCCCTGTCGGTGTGGCTGGGCTGGCTGCCGCCCTACGGCTGGCAGGGGCCGGTCAACCTGGTCCTGCCGGCCCTGGCGCTGGGAATCCCGGCCGGAGGGCTGCTGGGCCGGCTGGTCGACGACGCCCTGCCCTCGGTGTTCGCCGAGCGCTGGGTCGGCCTGTGGGCCGCCTCGGGGTGCTCCCCGGCCGTCATCGGCGCGGCCGCGCTGCGCCGGGCGACCCCGGCCCTCATCCCGCAGTTCGGCATGGTCGCGATCGGCCTGACCGGGGGAGCGGTCGCCGTGGAGACGGTCTTCGCCGTCCCCGGGATCGGCCGCACCGCCCTGGGCGCCGCCCAGTCCCAGGACCTGCCCATGCTCCAGGGCGCGGTCCTCGGCCTGGTGCTCCTCGGAACCGCGGCGGGCCTGCTCGCCCAGGCGGCGCGCCGGTGGATGCTGGGGCCCGGCCTGCGCGACGCGGCCCTGACCCTGTCGCCGCCGCCCACGGCCCCGGCCGGAGCGCTGCGCCGGTCGGTGCCCGCGGTGTGCGCGGCGCTGCTCCTCACCGTGTGCGTGTGGGGGCTGACCCGGGACGCGATGACCGTGAGCGTGGCCGAGCGCCTCGCCGGGCCCTCGTGGGCGCACCCGCTGGGCACCGACGCCGTGGGCCGCGACGTGCTCGCCCGTCTCGGCCACGGGGCCGTCGCCACCGTGGGCACCGCGGCGCTGGTGTGCCTGGTGAGCCTCGCGGTCGCGCTGGTGGTCGGGTTCCGGCCCGCGCTGGCGGCGGGCGCCGCCGACATGGCCAACGCCCTGCCGCCGGTCATCGCCGGGATCCTCGTGGCCGCCGTCATGGGCCCCGGCCCCCTCGGAGCCTCGGTGGCCGTCGCCCTGGTGTCCTGGCCGCCGCTCGCCGCGCACGCGGCCTCGCTGGTCCAGGAGACGCGCGCCGCCGCCTACCTCGACGCCCAGAGGGCCCTGGGGGCCGACTCCCGGTGGATCCTGGTGCGGCACGTCCTGCCCGCGGTCCTGGGTCCGGTGGGCCGCAACGCGGTGCTCCGGCTCCCCGGCATCGCCCTGGCCCTGGCCTCGCTGGGGTTCCTCGGCCTCGGGGCCCAGCCGCCCTCCGCGGAATGGGGGCTGAGCCTGTCGGAGTCCCTGCCCTACGTGGAGCGCGCGCCCCTGGCCGCGCTCGCCCCGGGCGCCATGCTCATGCTGCTCGCCGCGTTCGCGGTCTCCCTGTCCACCCTGCCCCCGGGCGGGCGCACCGCCCGGCGGCGCCGGGTCCCGGCCGCCGCCGGGGCCGGAATCCCGGAAGGAGCCGGACGATGAACCACGGCGTTCCCCACGACGGCGTTCCCCACCGCACAGCTCCCGGCGGCGGGGGCCCCCGCTCCCACAGCGGCGGCAGCGGCACGGTTCCCAGCGGCGCGGCCCCCGGCGACGCCGCCCCCGGCCGCACGCCCCTGCTGAGCGTCCGCGACCTGCGGGTCACCCTGCGCGAACGCGGCGGTACCGCCGTCCCGGCCGTGCGCGGCCTGTCCTTCGACGTGCACCCCGGCGAGGTGGTCGCCCTCGTGGGGGAGTCGGGCGCCGGGAAGTCCCTGACCGCCCGCGCCGTCCTGGGCCTGGCGCCCCACGGCGCACAGGTCGCCGGGAGCGTCCTGCTGGACGGACAGGAGCTGGTCGGCGCGCGCCCGTCCGTCCTGCGCTCGGTGCGGGGGCGGCGGATGTCGCTGGTCCCGCAGGACGCCCTCACCGTGCTCAGCCCCGTCCACACCGTGGGCGCCCAGCTCGTCCGGGCCGTGCGCTCGGTGCGCGGGACCGGCCGGGCCCGGGCGTGGGAGGAGGCCGTGGCCGCCCTGGACCGGGTAGGCATCCCCGACGCCGCCCGGCGCGCGCACGCCTACCCGCACGAGTTCTCCGGCGGCATGCGCCAGCGCGCCGTCATTGCGATGGCCACGGTCAACCGGCCCGACGTCGTCTTCGCCGACGAGCCCACCACCGCGCTGGACCCCGTCATGCAGGCGAGGGTCCTGGAACTCCTGTGCGGGCTGAGCGGGCAGACCGGGACCTCGGTCGTCCTGGTCACCCACGACCTCGGGGTCGTCGGCGGCCACGCGGACCGGGTGGTGGTCGTCTACGCGGGGCGGCACGTCGAGTCGGGCCCGGTGGACCGGGTCCTCACCGACCCGCGGGCCCCCTACACCGCCGGACTGCTCGCCGCGCTCCCGCCCCGGGAGGCGCGGGACCGCAGGCTCCCCGCCATCGCGGGATCGCCCCCCTCGCCGACGTCCCTGCCGCAGGGCTGCGCGTTCGCGCCGAGGTGCCCCCTCGCCGCGACACGCTGCCGCGCCCACGAGCCCTCCCCGGTCGTCGCGGGCGAGCCGGGGAGACTGGTCTCGTGCCACCGCTGGCAGGACCTCCCCGACCCGGCGCGCTCCCTGTTCGCGGACGTGCCGTGACCGCGGCGCGGCGGCGCCCGCACCCCGCACACCCCACGAGGAAGGACGACATGACCCACTCCGCCCCGCCGCTGCTGGCGGTCCGCGACCTGGTGGTGCGCTACCCGGGGCGCGCGCGGCGTTCCGCGCCCGTGACGGCCGTCGACGGGGTGTCCTTCGACGTCCGCGCGGGGGAGACGCTCGCCCTGGTCGGGGAGTCGGGGTGCGGGAAGACCAGCACGGCCTCCGCCGTGGTCGGCCTGCGCCGGCCCGACTCCGGGTCGGTGCGCTTCGAGGGCAGCGAGCTGACCACGATGGACCCGGCGCGCCTGCGCGCCCTGCGCCCCGCGCTCCAACCGGTCTTCCAGGACCCGTACGGGTCGCTCAGTCCCCGCCTGCGCGTGCGCGACGCCGTCGCCGAACCCCTGCGCATCCACGGGCGCTGGGACCGGGGGACCGGCCCGGACCGCGTGGCCGCCCTGCTGGACACGGTCGGCCTGGACGCCTCCCACGGCGACCGGCTGCCGCACGAGCTGTCCGGGGGGCAGTGCCAGCGCGTCGGGATCGCCCGCGCGCTGGCCTGCGAGCCGCGGCTGCTGGTCCTGGACGAACCGGTGTCGGCCCTGGACCCCTCGGTGCGCGCCGGGGTGCTCAACCTGCTCACCGGCCTCCAGGACACCCTGGGCCTGGGCTACCTGTTCATCTGCCACGACCTCGCGCTCGTCGGACACGTCGCCCACCGCGTCGCCGTCATGAGGGAGGGGCGCGTCGTGGAGACCGGGCCCGCCCGCCGGGTGCTCTCCCAGCCCTCCGACCCGTACACGCGCGAGCTGGTGGAGGCCTCCCCGGCGGCGGTCGGGGAGCACCGCGCATGCACGACCCCGACCGCGCCGTGAGCCCCGCCGGTGACGCCCGGGGGAGGGCGGAACAGGCGGAGGGCGCCGCCGGGCCCCGGCGCGGGGGACGCCCGGGGACGGGGCGGGCGGCCGCGGTGCTGCGCGACGCGCGCGCTCTGCCCCCGCTGGCGCTGCTGCTGGTCGGCTCCCAGTTCGCGTTCAACGTCGGCTTCTTCGCGGTCCTGCCCTACCTCGCCGACCACCTCGGCGGCGGGCTGGGCCTGGCCGGGTGGCTGGTCGGCCTCGTGCTGGGCCTGCGCACCTTCAGCCAGCAGGGCCTGTTCGTCGTGGGCGGCACGCTCACCGACCGGTTCGGCGCGCGGCCCGTGGTGCTGGCGGGCTGCGCGCTGCGGATCGCCGGTTTCTGCTGGCTCGGCTTCGCGGAGGGCACGGCGTCGGTGATCGCGTCGGTGCTGCTCATCGGGTTCGCCGCCGCGCTGTTCTCCCCGGCGGTCGAGACGGAGATCGTGCGCCAGGCGGTGCGGCACGAGCGGGCCTCGGGCACGCCCCGCACACGTGTCCTCGCGCTGTTCTCCGTCTCCGGGCAGGCGGGAACCCTCGTCGGCCCGCTGCTGGGCTCCCTGCTCCTGCTCGGCGGGTTCCGGGCCGCATGCCTGGTCGGGGCGGCGGTCTTCGCGCTCGTGCTCGCAGGGCACCTGCGGCTCATGCCCGGGCCGGAGGCGCACGGCGCCTCCGGCCCGCGGGCCGGGGAGGGGCGGCCCCGCCTGCGCGAGGGGGTGCGGCTCCTGCTCGGCGACCGCCGCTTCCTGGGGCTGTGCCTGGCCTACAGCGGCTACCTGCTGGCCTACAACCAGCTCTACCTGGCGCTGCCGGGGGAGGTGGAGCGGGCGACCGGTTCCCAGGCCGCGCTGGGCTGGCTGCTCGCGTGGTCCTCGGTGCTCTACATCGCCGCGCAGTTCCCGGTGCTGTCCTGGGCCGCGGCCCGGCTGTCCCGGCGCGCGACCCTGGTGTGGGGGCTGCTGCTGGTCTCGCTGGGCTTCGCCTCCGCCGCGGCGCTGACACCGGTCGGGGCCCTGGGCGGGCTGCTGCCCTCCGTCGCGTTCGTCACCGCGCTGACCCTGGGCCAGGTCCTGATCGTGCCGACGGTCCGGGCCTGGCTGCCCGACCTCGTTGACGACGCCCGCCTGGGCCTGTTCACGGGTGCGCTCTCCTCGCTGTCCGGGCTGGTGGTGCTCCTGGGCAGTGTGCCCGCGGGGGCGCTCCTGGACATGGGCGGCCCGGTCCCCTGGCTCGCGCTCGCCGCCGTGCCGCTCGCCGGGGCGGCCCTGGTCCCGCGCGGCCACCGATCCTGACCGGTCCGGGCGGCCCCGAACGGGCCGCC
>NZ_JBSHDN010000079.1:0-29245 GCF_053616335.1 Nocardiopsis sp. NPDC055824 | reverse complement strand
CCCGGTCACGGGGGCGGGGACGGGCCCTCCTCAGACCGGCACGAGGGGGGAGTGCTCCCCCGCGGGCGCGCTCACCTCGACGGGCATGCCCGCTTCCACGGGGCCTCCCTCCAGGACGACCCCCATCACCCCGGCCCGGCGCACGATGCCCCCGTCCCCGTCGCGGTGGACCAGCCGCTTGAGCAGGCCCCCGGCGAACCCGTCGATCTGCAGGCACGGATTGCGCAACCCGGTGACCTCCACCCGGGCGCGGCCGCCGAAGCACAGGACGGTCCCGGTCGACAGGGCGAGCAGGTCCAGCCCGCGCGTGGTGACGTTCTCCCCCAACTGCCCGGGGGCGACCGCGAAACCGGCCGCGGCCAGCTCCTCCAACAGCTCGGCGTGGATCAGGTGCACCTGGCGCAGGTTGGGCCGGGTGGGGTCGACGGCCACCCTGGACCGGTGCTTGACGGTGGCGCCCATGTGGGCGTCGCCCTCCACACCCAGCCCGGCCAGGAGCCGGATACCGGGAAGGACGTCCTTGCTGAAAGCGTGCACGGGGCTGCTGCTCACCGATTCCACGACCGGGCCCATGGGCGCAGTCCTCTCTCTCGGTCGCCAGAGCCCCACAGCCTAGCCACCGGGAGGCGGGCGCCCCCGTGCCGGGGCGGCCGGAGACGCTACCCGGACACCGCCCGCAGGGGAACGGGTCCGCGCAGGGTGAGGCGGTCCAGGGCCGCGGCGGTCCCCTCGTCGGCGGGGAGGTAGACCACCAGGCGCTGGCCTCCGGCGTCCAGGCTCCCGTAGGACAACCGCAGCTCGCCCGCCTCCGGGTGCACCAGGCGTTCGAGGCCGGTGCGCCGGGGCACGGCAGGCGCCGCCGCGAGCCGGTCGGTGAAGGGCGCGCCGCCCACGATCTCCAGCTCCTCCACCAGGTGCGCGAGAAAGGGGTCGTCGAGCGCGCTCTCGGCCCTGAGCTCGGCGATCCGCTCGTCCGCGACGCCGTCCCAGTCCGGGTACACCTGCCGCCCCCGGTCGTCGGCGAACACGAACCACCACCGGTTCACCGGCTCGCCGTCCTCGTCCAGGAGCCCGACCGGGCCCGCCAGGCGCGCAGGAACTCTCCCAATGCGTTGTCGTCCATGGGCCGAGTCCAGGATCGGGCGCCCCTGCCGTCCTGGCCCCCTCACGGCCAGCCTCGCCACGGCCTTCCTCCGCGCCCGCCTCCTCTCCACACTGGCCCCATGACCTTCACACCGGACGAAACCGCCCACCCGCACGGCCGGCCCCCGGCGAGCAGGCCGCGCCCGGCGGCGGACCGGCCCGCCCGCACCGGGGGCGCCGCACACGCGACGGGGGAAGCCGCCTGATGCGCTACCGGCTCCTGGGTCCCTCGGGCCTGCGCGTCTCCCAGCTCTTCCTCGGAGCGATGACCTTCTCCGGGCCCGAGGAGGCGCGCCGCATGGTCGACCTCTACCAGGCCGCGGGCGGCAACGTCATCGACACCGCCTCCGCCTACCGCGACAGCGAGGAGGTCGTGGGCGGACTCCTGCGGGGGCGCCGCGACCGGTTCGTGCTCGCCACCAAGTACGCCCTGCCCCGGGACCCCACCGACCCCAACACCGGCGGCACCCACCGCAAGAACCTCGCCCGCTCCCTCGACCGGAGCCTGCGACGGCTGCGCACCGACTACGTCGACCTGCTGTGGGTGCACACCTGGGACGAGTACACCCCCGTGGAGGAGACCATGCGCGCCCTGGACGAGGCGGTGCGCGCGGGAAAGGTCCTGTACGTGGGGGCCTCCAACCTTCCGGCGTGGCTCGTCGCCCAGGCCAACACCCTGGCCCTGTGGCGGGACTGGTCCCCCTTTGTGGGCGTGCAGGTGCCCTACAGCCTCCGGCCGCCGGGTCGACGCCGCCGCCCTCTCCCCGCACGAGCACGGCGCCGTACGCGAGGTGGCCGGGGAGGTGGGGGCGAGCCCGGCCCAGGTCGCGATCGCCTGGACCCTGGCCCGCTCGCACACCGTCCACCCGATCATCGGCGCCGGCACCGCCGACCAGCTCCGGGACAACCTGGGCGCGGTCCGGGTGGACCTGCCCGAGCAGGCGGTGCGCCGCCTGGACGCGCGGGCCGCCGCTTCCACACCCCTCACCTCCTGGCCGGGGCGTGGAAGCGGGCCAGGTCCACGGGCCAGGCGTCGGCGTACCCGACCCCGCGCTCGGGCGGCAGCCGCCGACCGGTGAGGGCGTCGGTACGGGCGACCGCGGCGACGCCCCGCGCGTCCAGCGGGTGGAGCCCTCCCCCGTCGAGCCGCCACCCGCACACGCTCTTGAGGGGGACGGCGCGGCCGTCGGGCAGGGTGTGGGAGGTGCGGTCGGTGAAGGTGCGCAGCACGGCCGTCCCGGGGGAGCCGTCCAGGAGGGCCGCGCCCAGGGCGTCGACCACCTCGGGGTGCTCGACGCTGAGCACGCCCAGACGGCGCCGCAGGCAGGTGTAGGCGGAGGAGGTGGTGAGGAGGGTGAGGATGTGCAGGTCGCCGGGGGCGCCGTCCAGGAGCGGGTCGAGGAGGGCCCGGACCTTGTGGGAGTCCATACCTACGGAGTATGCGGGGTCGGAGGCGGCCGGAACCGGTTGTCCACAGACCCGGTTCCGGCCCTTCTCGCCCCTGTCCGCCCCGGGCCGGGCTCAGTGCCCCTGGGAGACGTCCAGTGACCTGGGCGTGAGCACGAACACGGCCACCGCGGCGGCCAGCAGCGCGAGGCCGCCCGCCAGACTGATCTGTGTCAGCGACTCGCTGAAGGCCGACCGGGCCAGCGCGGCGAGCTCGGCGGAGCCGGTCTCGGCGGCGATGTCGAGGGCTCCCCCGAGCGACTCCTGGGCGGCGAGCACCGTCTGCTCGCCCAGGCCGGTGCCGGTGAGGAGCCCCACGGGCAGCTCCGCCCGGTAGACCGCCGCGGCGGCACTGCCCAGGACGGCCACCCCCAGGACGTTGCCCAGGTCGTAGGAGGTCTCCTCGATGGCGGCGGCGTTGCCCGCCTTCGCCTGCGGGGTGCTGGACATGATGACGGCCGAGGCGATCGCCAGGGAGCCCGAACCCGTTCCGAGCAGGACGAGGGCGACCATGACCACCGGGTAGGACAGCGGCCCCGGCAGGGCGAACATCAGCACGAACCCCAGCGCGGCCACGAACAGCCCGCCCGCCAGCACGGTGCGGCTCCCCAGGCGCCGGGCCAGCACCGGCGCCAGAGGCGAGGCCACCGCGGCGCCCAGCGCCATCGGCAGCAGCCGCACCCCCGCCTGCAGCGGCGAGTGCCCCTCCACGAGCTGGAGCCACTGGGCGACCAGGAGCAGCATCGCCGCCATGGCGAACATGGAGGCCAGCGCGGCCACGGTCCCCGCGGTGAAGGACGGGGAGGAGAACAGACGCACCTCCAGCAGCGGGTCCGGGCGCCTGAGGCAGCGCACCACGAACCAGCCCAGCACCAGCGCGCCCAGGGCGAACGCCAGCAGCGCCGAGGGGTCCAGGATCCCGGCCTTGCTGAACTGCTTGATGCCCCACACCAGCGCGACCATGCCCACGATCGACAGCACGGTCGCCACCATGTCCCATCTGCCCGGGTGCGGGTCGCGGGCCTCGGGCAGCAGGAGCAGCCCCGCCAGGAGGCCCGCGGCCATGAACGGCACGTTGACCAGGAACGCCGCGTGCCAGGAGAAGTGCTCCAGCAGCAGCCCGCTCACGATGGGGCCCACCGCCGCGCCCAGCGACGCGATGGCCGCCCAGATCCCCAGCGCGGTGGCGCGCTCGCGGGGGTCGGGGAACACGGTGCGGATCATCGACAGGGTGGTGGGCATGATCATCGCCCCGCCCACGCCCAGCAGGACGCGCACCGCGATCACGGTGCCGGGGCTGTCGGCCGCCAGTACCGCGAGCGAGGCGCCGCCGAAGACCGCGAAGCCGGCCAGCAGCATCCTCTTGCGGCCCCACCGGTCGCTCAGGGCGCTCATCGTCACCAGGAGCCCGGCCAGCACCAGGGAGTAGGCGTCCACGATCCACAGCTGCTGGCCGGAGGTGGGCCTCAGGTCGGCCGAGAGCGCCGGCAGGGCCACGTTGAGGATGGTCATGTCCATGACGACCACGAGGAGGCTGCCGGAGAGCACCATCAGCGCGGCCCAGCGCCGGGCGGCCGACATCGGCCCCTTCCCGGTGGTGGCGGTCGGGGCGGGATCGGTTCCCATCAGAGCTCCGTGTCGGTGGTGGCGGCCCGGCCCATCAGGGCGGTGACCGCGAAGGCGAGTTCGTCCGGGTCCAGGGGGTCGTCGTGTGTCAGGGCGTGCAGCATCGCCCCGTCCACGTACAGGGCCAGCGCCCGCGCGGCCCGGGGGGTGGTGTGCTCGGCCAGGATCCGCACCAGCCCCTCGAACCAGCGCAGTGTCAGCGGGCGCAGGTCGGGCCGGTGCACTCCGGCCAGGTACAGCTCGGCGTCGGCCCGCACCCGGGGGCCCTGGCGCAGGTAGTCGTGCAGGAGCGCGGCCACGGCGGCCGGGTCGCCCCGGTCGCGGGCGATCTGCCCGGCGAGCTCGCGCAGGGCCTCGTCGGTGTCCTGGGCCAGGTGCTCCAGGGCCGCTGTGCTGAGGTCGTCCAGCGTGGCGAAGTAGTAGGTGGTGGCGCCCAGCGGCACACGGGCGCGCGCGGCGACGCCGCGGTGGGTGAGGCCGGCGACGCCGCTCTCGGTGATCAGCGCGGCGGCGGCCTCGACGATGCTCCGGCGGCGCCCCTGGGGGTCGCGTCGGGCGCTCACCGCCGCACCGCCCCGGGCGCGCGGCCGTTCCTGCGGCGCATACGTATCCCTCCTGCCCCGGACAAGCTCTAGTACATCTGTACATGTACGAGAGTACTGGAACCCCGAACGCCCCCGAGGCCCTGCGGCGGAGGTGATCCCGGCCACTCCGGAACCCCCGCGCCCCGGTCGGGGCGCGTCACCGTGCGCAGTATCCCCGGCTCACGGGGCCGCAGGAGCACGACAGGGGCCACCGGCCTTCCACCGTCCTACTCTAATACTCCCCAAAACTCCCTTTATTGGTTCGCTTTTAGGGAAGTTTGGTTTACTTTGGTGGCACATGTTCGTCTGTGTCGACCGGGGCCCCTTGCCCCGACGGACACGGGCGGCCGATCCGGGGAGGACCGCTCGACCCATGAGTGCGATCTACAAGACCGAAGCGGGGGAACAGGAGCTGCGCCGCCGCTACCAGGAGGAGCTGCGCACCTGGCCTGTTCCCGCCGACCACCTGCGGGTGCCCACCCGCGAGGGCGAGACCTTCGTGCTCGCCTCGGGCCCCGCGAACGCGCCCCCCGTGGTCCTGCTGCACGGATCGGGGGCCAACGCGACGATGTGGCGCCAGGACGCGGCCGCCTGGGCACGGCACTTCCGCACCTACGCCGTGGACCTGGTGGGCGAACCCGGCCTGAGCGCCCCCTCCCGCCCGCCCCTGTCCTCGGGCGCCCACCGGCTCTGGCTCGACGACGTGCTGGAGGGACTGGGGCTCGTCGACACGGCCCTGGTCGGCACCTCCCTGGGCGGCTGGATGGCACTGGACTACGCCGCCCACCGCCCCGACCGGGTGCGCCGCCTGGCACTGCTGTGCCCCGGGGGCGTGGGCGCCCAGAAAGTGGGATGGCTGTTCGCGACCCTCCTGCTGCGACCCTTCGGGCGCCGGGGCCGGCGCCGCTCGGTGCTGGTGGCCACCGGCCTGGACGCGCTCTCGGCCGGACCCGCCCTGGACCGGATCAGCCTGACCTTCGAGCAGTTCCGGCCGCGCACGGAGCGGCTCCCGGTGTTCTCCGACGACACCCTGCGCCGCCTGACCATGCCGGTGCAGGTGAGCGTGGGCGAGCGGGACGCGATGTTCGACTCCGCGGGAACCGCGAGCCGCGTGCGAAGGTGCGTGCCGCACGCCTCCGTGCACGTCCTGCCCGGGGTCGGGCACGCGATCCTGGACCGGTCCGGGGCCGTCCTGGAATTCCTCCGCGCCTGACCACGGCGGGCCCGACCCGGGGCGGACACCCGGGCCGGGCCGTACAGGAGCCCGGCCACAGCCGGCCGGGGACCGGCCCCGCCGATCCGCGCGAACAAGCGGGCCACCGGCTACCGGTCGGCCCGCCCCGCAACCAGGAGGAACCCGGGGTCAGGCACGGCGCGCGGCCCACACGGTGCGTTCGGTGCGCACCGCCAGGTCCTCGCGGCGCAGGATGCCGTGCGGGCTCCCGGCGTCCAGCAGCCGGTCGAGCGCGGCGAGGTCCTCCGGGGAGAGCTCCGCGGCCACGGCGGTGCGGATGCGCTGCAGTCCGCCGAGCGCGTAGCGGCCGACCGCCTCGCTGCGGGAGCCCTTGACGTCCACGGAGACCGTGCGCTCGCCCTCGACCGTGAACCCGGCGGCGGCCAGCATCGGACCCCAGTCCGCACCGCGGTGGGGCAGGTGCTCGGCGTGCAGGCGGTCGGCCACGGCATGGCAGCGCTCCTCCAGGCCGGGCCTCTCCTCCGGGGCGCCCTCGGGCAGGAATCGCGGGAACCCGGCCAGTTCGACGACGGCGAACAGGCCGCCGGGCGCGAGCGCGCCACGGACGTTGCGCAGGGCGCGGTCGGGGTCGGACAGGTGGTGCATCGAGGCCGACGCCCACACCAGGTCCGGTGAGCCGAGGTCGGGCCACCCGGGTGCGTCCAGGTCGGCCTGCACCGTGCGCACGCGCGCCCCGACGCCGCGGTCAAAGGCCTTGGCGCGCAGCCGCTGCAGGTGCCCGGCGGAGGTGTCCACGGCCGTGACGTGCGCGTCGGGGAAGCGCTCCAGGAGGGCGAAGGTCCCCGCGCCCGTGCCGCAGCCCAGGTCCACGATCCGGCGCGGGACGGTCTCCAACGGCAGCCACGCGGTGATCGAGGCCATGTGTTCGGCGAGGACCTCGGCGTCCAGGTCGAGGATCTCCGCCTGGACCTCGGAGTCGTGCTCCCGGTGGTGCTCGTGCCGGGTGCCGTGGTGGGAAGTGTGCGAGTGCGCTTCGTTCATGCCTTCACCGTAGGACGGTCATGCCTTTGAAGCGCGATTCCTTCCCCGTTGCGCAAGACGATGGTCGGATGCGCGGCCCGACGCGCAAGACACGGGGGTCGAGGAGGATCGGTGGGGGATGGCAGCCTCAGGACCCACCGGCCCACCGGTCGCCGGTGAGCGCCTCCGACACCCCGGCCGCGCCCACCTCGCCGGGCAGGGCACAGCGGCGGGCGGTGTCCAAGCCGACGTGATCGGCCCGGCCGCCAGAGCACGTCGACCGGTTCGGCGCCGTCGGCGGGGCCGGTCCCGCCGATCCGATGCCGCCCCCGGGCCGGTGAGCTCACCCGTCGGAGCCCCGACCCCCGGGAGCCTCGCCCTCGCGCTGGTGTCCGCGGCGGGCGTCGCGGTCGAAGATGCCCAGGATCTCGCAGGGGCCGCCCTCGGCGCCGATCGCGTGCGGCATCATCGTGGGGAACTCGGCAGCCTGGTTCGCCTCGACGCGGAACCGGCGGTGGCCGAGCATGAGGGTCGCGGTGCCGGACAGGACGACGAGCCATTCGCGCCCGGGGTGGGCACGCATGCGCGCAGGGTTGTCGGGCGGCGGTTCGGTCATGCGCTGGCGCACCACGCTCATGCCGGGGTCACCCTTGACGGGCCAGCGCATCAGGCCGTGGGCGGCGTCGATCATCGGACTGGTGACGATGTCGTCGGTGGCGGTCTCCACGAGCTGGTCCAGCGTGGTGTCCAGGGCCCGGGCGAGGGTGACCAGCTGGTCCAGGGCCAGGCGGCGCCTGCCGTTCTCGATGCGGCTCAGCGAGGACTGGCTCAGGTGGGCACGGGTGGCCAGTTCGGCCAGGGACCACCCCTGCGCCACCCGCAGGGCACGGATGCGTTTGCGTACGAGGCTGTCCAGCTCCCCGTCTTCTTGCGTCATGAGCAATAGCGTATGCCTCCGGTGCGCCCGGGGCCGTCCCTGTGGGCGCGGAGCCCGACACGAGGGCAAAGCCGAGGCCCCTGCGTAGGGGGCCCGATAGTTCTCGCGGAAAATCCAACGCTGAGCCTCCCCCGCCGGTTGGCTGTTCGCCGACGGTCACCCCTCACCCCCCGACCGGAGTCTCACGTCGGCCACCCAGGTCTTCTCCGAGGCCGAACCCGCCCAGCTCCGCGCGTTCCCCGACACCATCAGCTCCCAGGAGCTGATCCGCTACTTCACCCTGGCCCCCACCGACGCCGAGTTCGTCGAACACCGCCGCGGAGCGGCCAACCGACTCGGCCGGCGGTGCAACTGTGCACACTGCCCTGGCCCGGGTACGTGCCCACCGACCTGACCGGGGTCCCCGCCCCCGCTCCGGCTGCGATGGCGGGCGATGAAGGAGGCCCAGGCCAAGGAGCTGGAGACCTGCCCGCTCGCCCGCGCGATGGAGCACGACTCGCCCACCGCCCTGTTCCGCGCCGCGTGCGCGCGCCTTCGCAGCGCGTGTGTGATCCGGCCCGGCCCGGTGTGGCAGCACGGAGGACCGAACCGGGGCGCCGCCGCCCGTACGTCCACGTCAGCCGCTGCGCCTACGAGCGCACACGCGGGTGCCGACACGGTCAGTCCGTGGTGAAGCTGGACAGGGCCGCGGCCGGGAGGCGGCTGCCTGCCGAGCCGTGGGGGAGGATCTCCGTGATGCGGGCCAGTTCGGCGGCGGAGAGCTGGACGTCGGTGGCGCCGGCGTTCTCCTCGATGCGCTTGGTGCTGCGGGTGCCGGGAATGGGCGCGACGTCCTCGCCCTGGGCGAGCAGCCAGGCCAGCGCGAGTTGGGCGGTGGTGATGCCCTTGGTGTCGGCCAGATTCTTGAGCTGTTCGGTGGCGTGCAGGTTGTAGGCGTAGTTCTCGCCCTGCCAACGTTCGTCCCAGCTGCGCATGTCGTCCGCGGCGTACTCGCCGGCGGGCTTGACCTGGCCGGTGAGGAAGCCGCGGCCGAGCGGGGAGTAGGGCACCAGGCCGATGCCGAGTTCCCGCAGAACGGGAAGGATCTCCTCCTCGACCTCCCGCTCGAAGAGCGAGTACTCGTACTGGAGCACGGAGACCGGGGTGACGGCGTGGGCGCGGCGGATGTACCGGGGGCCGACGTTGCTCAGGCCGAAGTACCTCACCTTGCCTTCGGTGATCAGTTCGCCGACCGCGCCGGCGACCTCCTCGACCGGGATGTCGGGGTCGGAGATGTGCTGGTAGAAGAGGTCGATGTGGTCGCTCTGCAGGTAGCGCATGCTGTTCTCGGCGACCTTGCGGATGTTTTCCGGGCGGCTGTCGAAGGCGGAGCCGATCGCCGGGGCGGTCATGTCGAAGCCGAACTTGGTGGCGAGGACCACCTCGTCGCGGAAGTCTTTGACCGCCTTGCCCAGGAGGATCTCGTTGCTGCCGGTCCCGGCGCCGTACAGCTCGGCGGTGTCGAAGAAGTCGATCCCGAGTTCGTGGGCGCGGCGGATGGTCGCGATGCCCTCGTCGTCGTTCGAGGCGCCGTAGGCCATGGACATGCCCATGGTCCCCAGGCCGAGCGCCGAGACGCGCAGACCCTGAGAGCCCAGATTGCGGTGCTGCATGAGTTCACTCCCTCAACGGTTCGCCGGTTCCACCCAGAGGTCAAACCGAACTGTTCGGTTTGACACTACGCGTCGATCACCGTAACGGCAAACCGAACGGTTCGGTGCTCTACCCTGGGGATATGCCTCAGTCTCGCGACTCCGATCAGAACACAGCAGCCGCCGTCGGCGACGCCACCCGCGAGCGCATTCTCAACGCTGCCATGGAGGAGTTCGCCCGCCACGGCATCGCAGGCGCCCGTGTGGACCGCATCGCCAAGCTCGCCAGAACCAGCAAAGAACGCGTCTACGCCTACTTTCGCGGCAAAGACGCGCTCTATGCCGACGTCACTGCACGGGAGTACGTCGTCATCGCCGAGGCCACCCAGATAGACCCGTCCGACCTCCCCGGCTACGCGGGCCGCCTGTTCGACTACTTCGTTGCCCGTCCAGACCACCACCGCCTGATCACCTGGGGCCGCCTCGAACTGCCGGGCGCCGCAGCCGGTGCCGACGATCCCGCCCAGGCAGCGATCGCCCGCAAGATCGACCAGATCCGCCAAGTGCAGCAGGCCGGACAGCTCGACCCCGCCTGGGACCCGGCGGACGTCCTCGCCCTGGTGAATCAGATCGCCATGACCTGGGCCTCTCAGCCCGAACTCAGCGAGGCCGCCGCCGCACACGCCGTGGACCCCACCACCGCCGCCCGCCGCGCCGCGGTGGTGACCGCCGTCGAGCGGCTCTTCCCTCGAGCGCGCTGAGGTTCCCCGACCTGCGGCAGCCCTGCCCGGACATCCCCCGAACGGCGCCGGCCACCCCTGCCGCTCACCGATGGGCACATCCTGCTGACGAATCAGCGCTCCCGGGGTCCCGATAAGCCGGAAAGGGGCAACGGTCAGCTGGCCGCGACCACGGCACGCCGACACCGGGGCGGCTCGCAGCGATGGACGCCCTCGTTCGTGCGGGCCGGTCTGGCACCGTGCGGCGGTGCGCACCCTCGTTTGCTCAACCGGGTCGAGCGCTGAGCGTTGGATTTTCCACGAAAGCTACCGGGCCCCGTGTACGCGGGCGGTGCCCGGCCAAGGGCCGCCAAGGGCCGCCAGGGGCCTCAGGGCACTGGGTCCCGCCCGTGTCGCCCCGCGACCGGTGTCCTTCCCGTGGGCGGCCGTTCCCCACTCCTCGTTAATAACGTTTCGTTGGTAACGTAACTCAACAACAAAAACCCCTCGGACACACGAAACGAATCCCTGGAGGCCCCCGAATCCTCACCCCCGATAAGTGAACCTTATCGGGGGTTACCCCCGTGGGGGCGGCCGAGGCCCCCGGCGACCCCCTCCAGTGCCCCGCAACGTAATTCAGGGCAGGTCAGGGGGCATCGAGAACGCGATGGGTACACCATCGCCTGAATTCAGTGACCGCTGTCATGTCGCCGGGTGCGGGGCCCTCTTCACGCCGCGGGGGCCGACGCCCCCTGGATCACACCCGTGCGGACCCCGGTGCGGTGAGCCGCCGGACATGCGCCGGCGCACCCCGGGACCCGTGCTCGTGACGAAGACCGGCAGGCCCGGTCGGCTTCCGGGAGGCGAACTGCGGTGACCTCGCAGTGCACGACGGCCAGGCTTACCCCGGCCCCGCGGGGGATCGCGCCCAGCGACGGGCCAGGGTCGCGCGGCGCCTGTCGGCCGGTCCCGAGAGCGGGATCCCGCCCTGCTGGGGGTCAGACGAGGCCGCGTTCCCAGCAGATGCGGACGGCTTGCGCGCGGTCGGCGGCTCCCAGCTTCGAGTACGTGTGGAGGAGATGGGTTTTGACGGTGGACTCGCTGATTCGCAGTCGGGTTGCGATCGCTCTGTTGGTGAGGCCGTCGGCGACGAGGCGCAGTACGTCGATTTCTCTGGTGCTGAGCTCGGTCTCCGCCTCGCGTCCGAGGAGGGCCGCGAGTGCTGCGGGTGCCAGCACCGGCCGGCCAACGGCCAGGTCGCGCACGGCGCGGACCAGTTCGGTGCGCGATGCGTCCTTGAGCAGGTATCCGTCTGCGCCGGCGTTGAGGGCGCTGCGGATGTCACGATCGGTGTCGTAGGTCGTGAGGACCAGCACTCGCGGTCGGCCCCGGGTTCTGTTCTTGACGAGTTCCCGGATCGCGGGGACACCGTCGCCGTCCGGCATGCGCAGGTCCATGAGGACGACGTCCGGTTCGGTGTCGGCGATGACAACCAGGCCTCGGGGGCCGCTGTCCGCCTCGCCGACCACGTCGATGCCGGGCTCGTCGGCGAAGACTCCGGCCAGGCCGTGCCTGACGATCGGATGGTCGTCGACGATGACGATTCGAACGGCGCTCATCGTGGCACCTTCGCTGCGATCGTGGTGCCGTGGCCGGGGTCGGATTCGACGATCAGATGGCCGCCGACTTCGGCGAGTCGCTCCTTCATTCCCGAGAGACCCCTCCCTCGAACTATCGTGCCGGGGTCGAATCCGACGCCGTCGTCCGCGACGTCCAGCAGCAGGGTGTCAGGGAGCCAGCTCAGCGTCACGGTGACCGACGAGGCCCGGGCATGGCGTGCGACATTGGCCAACGACTCCTGCGTGACTCGTAGCACCACGTCGTCACCGTCGCCGGCGACCGGGGCTCCGACGACGACGAGTTCGGCCGGCGTTGCCTGAGACGCGGCCCAGCGTTCGATGAGGCCGCGGAGCGCGCTGGTGAGATCGTCCTTGGCCAGTTGGTGTGGAGCCAGGGCGCGCACGGCTCTGCGTGCCTCGGAGAGGCAGTCCCTTGCTGCGTGCTCCGCCCGTTCGATCCCCGGCCGTGCGCTCTGCCCGAGATCGCCGGGGAGCGCCTCGAGCTGGCGGATCACTCCGACGAGGCCCTGGGCCACCGTGTCGTGGATCTCGCGCGACAGCCGGGCGCGTTCCTGAGCGACGCCCGCGGAGCGGGCTTGTTCGAGCAGTAGCTCGTGAAGGGCGAGGTTCTCCCGGTGAGCTTCGGCGAGTTCGGCGGCGACGCGCTCCCGTTCGTCCGCGTGCTCCTCCCGCAACTGCGCGAACCATGTCATCGCGCCGGCGAGGCCGACGTTGACCAGGAGCAGGGTGACGAAGACGAGCGGGCTGGTCGTCACGCCTGCGACAGCGCCCGCCTGGCCGAAGGCGCACAGCAGAGCCGTACCGATGATCCCTGCGAAGACGACACGTCGAGGCAGGAAACGCTCGACGTCGAGGAAGCCCAGAAAGGCGTAGACGCACAGAAACGGGTTGAGGGTGACCCCCGCCAGCAGGGTGAGGCCGTGCACGAGGTAGAGGGCCGTCGCCAGGCGGCTGCCCTCGTGCGCCCTCTGGTACACCAGTTCCATACAGACGCGGAGCACGAGCAGCACGACGATCGGTGACACGACCCGCAGCGGAGCCGGCTCCGCTCGATCACTGAGAAGAGGAGGGAAGTCTCCGCCGATTCCCAGGCTGATCGCGAGCACGAGGGAGAGCGCGGCGACCGACAATCCGATCCACAGCGCGGAGGCTCCCGCCGGGCCGGCAGATGTCGGCGCCGGGCCTCGCCCCGATCCGCTTCGTCTTGGCACCACTCGATTGTCGCCGTCCCGAACGACGATTCGCCGGCGTCTCCGCTCCACCGATCGGTGGATATCCGGCTGCCCCGATGATCGATGTGCCGGCCCGGTGCGATCCGTAGCGTCGCTGGCATGACGACCTCCTCCAAGGAACCGGCCCCTGTCCGCACGGCGGAGCCCGCCGGCCGCCCGCAACGGATACACGGACTGGATGCGCTTCGTGGCGGTGCCTTGCTGCTGGGCATCGTGTTGCACGCATGCGTGCCGTTCATCGCGACCCAGTCCTGGTTCTTCCACGATCGATACACGTCGGTGGGACTCGCCGAGACGAACTTCGTCATCCACTCGTTCAGGATGGTGCTGTTCATGACGCTGGCCGGTTACTTCGGGGCTCTGATGCTCGACCGGCGTGGCGCCCGGCGGTACGTGGGTGATCGAGCCAAGCGCGTCCTGCTGCCCATGTTCGCGTTCTGGCCGGTCGCGGTGTTTCCGCTCGGCCTGCTGGCGCTCATGTTCGCAAGCACTCGTCCCGGCACGGCGCAGCCCGAGGTGACCGACCCGCTGGTCATGTTCGGTCCCGGTCAGCTCTGGTTCCTTCTCGTGCTCATGGAATGCATCGTGATCACTGTGGCGGTGCGCGCTCTGCTCATCCGGTTCATCGGGAGGGAACGGACGTCGGCGTTCTCCGAGCGGATGGCGACGCTGTTCTCGTCGCGCGCCGGCGTCCTCGTGGCATCCGTGCCCTACACCGTCGTCGTGTTGATCCAGGGGAGGCCGATGTCGGGGATCATCGAGCCCGCAACGATCGTTCCCGAGGTCGCCCCACTCGTCGGATACCTCGGCGCCTTCGCGGTCGGCTGGGCGCTGCGCCGTCGCTCCGACGCACTGGCCGGAATCAGCAGGGACTGGGCCGCGTATCTCACCGTCGGGGCGATCAGCCTGTCGATCATGCTGATCGCCCAAGGGCAGGTTCCGCTACCCATGGGTGCGGCGTTGGTCGCCCTCGGCGGATGGTGCGTGACCTACGGTCTGGTCGGCGTGTGCGTGCGCTTCCTCAGCCGCCCCTGCCCGGCGATCCGGTACCTGGCCGACGCCTCCTACTGGATGTACCTGATGCACCTGCCGATCGTGGTCGCCATCGGGATGAGCCTTGCGGACCTGAGCCTCCCGGTCGCGGTCAAGCTGTCGATCACCCTGATCGGTTCCAGCGCGATGCTGCTCCTCACGTACCAGCTAGCCGTCCGCTGCACACCGCTCGGCGCCTGGCTGAACGGACACCGGCACCCGTGGAAGAGCGCCGAACGAGGGGCGTGAACGCCGCTTGGCCGCTCCCGCGCTGCCGGTGTCCCAGTAGTTTTCGCGGAGCATCCGACGTTTTCTCCCGGCTCCACGCCCCGCCCGGAGCCCCGCCCCACGGGCAACGCCACGGGGCCGCGTCCGGAACACGCGACCGCCCGCTGTCGGACCCCTCCGGCACAATGCGGCCCATGAACCCATCAGCCACACCCGCCCACCACGCCCTGAACTACGTGGAACTCACCGTCACCGACCTGCAGGAGGCCCAACGGTTCTACGCCGAGGCGTTCGGGTGGCGCTTCAACGACTACGGCCCCATGTACGCGGGCATCCGGGGCCCGGGGGAGGAGGACCACGAGGTCGGCGGCCTCACCACCCAGGGCCGGGTGCGGCCCGGAGGCCCCTTCGTGCTGCTCTTCTCCCAGGACCTGGACCGGTCGGTGGAGGCGGTCACCCTAGCCGGGGGGCGCATCGTCGAAGCCCCCTACGCCTTCCCGGGCGGGCGCCGCTTCCACTTCGCCGACCCCAGCGGCAACGAACTGGGGGTATGGGCGCACTCCTAGACCCACCGCCGGGGGCGGGGTCCGCACACCGCGCCGACCCCGCCCCGGCCGCCCACCGCCCCCGGGCGTGAGAATCCCGCCCCACGGCGCGGCCCGGCTCCTCCACCGCGCCCCGGGTGCGGCGGCGCCCCGGACCCCCGGCAGGAGCAGGCCCCCGCCGAGGGTTCCTCCGCCCTACCGGGCCAGCAGGGCGCGCAGCGCCTTGACGACCTCCGCCGGGTCCTCCTCCGCCATGAAGTGGCCGCAGGAGACCGTGGCGTGGTGCAGGTCCCGCGCCCACTCCCTCCACCGGGACAGGGCGTCGAAGCCGAGCTCGGACCCCCAGTCCTGCTGGAGCACCGTCACGGGCATCGACAACGTCCGCCCCGCCGCCCGGTCGGCCTCGTCGTCGGCCACGTCCACCCCGGCCGAGGCCCGGTAGTCGGCGACGATGGAGGGCACCGCCTCCCGGCTCGCCCGCAGGTAGGCGGCGCGCACCGGCGCCGGGATCGCCTCGGGGTCACGCGCCCACACGTCCAGGAAGTGACCGAAGAACACGTCGGGCTCCGCGCCGATCAACGCCTCGGGCAGACCCGGCCGCTGCGCCATCAGGTACAGGTGGAAGCCCACCGACGCCGACACCCCGTGCATCACGTCCCACATGTCCAGGGTCGGCAGCACGTCCAGCGACGCCAGGTGGGTGACGGCGCCGGGGTGGTCCAGGCCCGCGCGGATCGCGACCAGCGCACCGCGGTCGTGGCCCGCCAGCGCGAACCGGTCGTGGCCCAGGGCCGCGGCCAGGGCGACCACGTCCGCGGCCATGGTCCGCTTGGCGTAGGCGCGCCCGTCGGTGTCGGCGGGCTTGTCGCTGTCACCGTAGCCGCGCAGGTCCGGGCAGATGACGGTGTGGTCGGCGGCCAGGTCCGCCGCCACGTGGCGCCACATCAGGTGCGTCTGCGGAAACCCGTGCAACAGCACCAGGGGGCTGCCCGAGCCCCCCACGGCGGCGTTGAGCGCCACCCCCTCGGCCACGGGCACACGCTGGTAGTCGAATCCGCTGATCCTCGGTTCCACGGTTACCTCCACTGGTTCGGTTCTTCGTCCAGAGCATGCCGGGCGCGGATGAGCAGGCGATGAGCGCCCGCTGAGCGCCCCCGCCTGCGACGACCGGCCACGGCCCCGAGCCCGCTACCGTGGAGGACATGACGGGGGAACACGAGGACACGGCCGTGGAGCTGCGCGTCCTGGGCCCCTTGGAGGCCCGCCGCGCCCAGGGGCCGCTCCCCCTCCCCGGCCCCCGCCACCGGGCCGTCCTGGCACGGCTGATCCTGGCCCGGGGCCGCACCGTCCCCGTGGACCTGCTCGTGGAGGACCTGTGGGAACACCCCCGCGAGGGCTCGGTGTCCGCGGTCCGCACCTTCGTCTCCGCGCTGCGCCGCTCCCTGGAACCCGACCGGGCCCCGCGCCGGCCCGCCCACCTGCTCGTGACCGCCCCGCCCGGCTACGCCCTGCGCCCCGGCCCCGAGGGCGTCGACGCCTGGAGGTTCGAGGTCGCCCTGACCCGCGCCGGCACCCACCTGGACACCGGGGAGCCGGGCCCCGCACTGGCCGAACTGGACCGGGCGCTGGCCCTGTGGCGCGGCCCCGCCTACGCCGAGTTCACCGCCTACCCGTGGGCGCACCAGGAGGCCGACCGCCTCGAAGGGCTGCGGCTCCTGGCCGTGGAACAGCGCGCCCGCGCCCTGCTGGATTTGGGCCGCGCCGAGCAGGCCGCCGCCGACCTGCACCCCCACGCCGCCGCCCACCCCCTGCGCGAGAACGCCTGGAACCTGCTGGCCCTGGCCCTGTACCGGTGCGGGCGCCAGGGGGAGGCCCTGCACGCCCTGCGCCGCGCCCGCCGCACCCTGGCCGACGAACTCGGCGTGGACCCCGGCCCCGACCTGCGCCGCCTCGAAGCCGACATCCTCTCCCACGCACCCCGCCTGACTCCCCCCACCCCCGCGGCCCCCGACCTGCCCGACCGCCCCCTCCCCGCCGATCACCCCTTCGTGGGCCGCGCCCACGAACTGGACCTGCTCGAACAGGCCGCCGCCACCGCCACCGCACACGCCCGCACCACACCCGTCCTGGTCTCCGGCGACGCCGGGGCGGGCAAGAGCGCCCTGGCCCGCGAACTCACCCGGCGCCTGGCCCACCGCGGCTGGCGCACCGCCTGGGGGCGCAGCCCCGAACACGACGGAGCCCCGCCCACCTGGCCCTGGACACAGATCACCACCGCCCTGACCGGCACCGACACCGACACACCCCACCCCGGCCCCACCTCGGGTGACCCCGCCGCCGCACGCTTCCACACCCTGCGCAGCACCACCGACCTCCTGACACGCACCACCGGCCAGGGCCCCCTCCTGCTCGTCCTGGAGGACCTGCACCGCGCCGCGCAGGAAACCCTGGAACTGCTCACCGCCCTGGTCGCCGAACACATCCCCGGCCCCCTGCTCATCGTGGGCACCCACCGCACCGGGGAGATCTCCGCACCCCTGGCCGCAGCCCTGGCCCGCCTGGCCCCCCACGAACCCGTCCGCGTCTACCTGGGCGGACTCCCCCAGGACACCACCGGCGAACTCCTGCGCACCGTCCTGGACCACGACGTGGACGCCCCCACCCTGCGCACCATCCACCGGCGCAGCGGCGGCAACCCCTTCTTCGCCCGCGAACTCGCCCGCCTGCTGCGCACCGACGGCCCGAGCGCCCTGGCCACCGTCCCCGCCGGCGTACGCGACGTCATCCGCCACCGCCTGGCCGCCCTGCCCCCGCCCGCGCAGCGCCTCCTGCACCAGGCCGCCGTCATCGGCCACGACATCGACCCCGACGTCCTGGCCGTCCTGGCCCCGGACCAGGACACCCACCTGGACGCCCTGGACGCCGCCCTGGACGCCGGCTTCCTCACCCAGCAGGACACACCGCTGCGCTTCTCCCACGTCCTGGTGCGCGACACCCTCTACGACTCCCTGTCCCACCCCCGCCGGGCCCGCTGGCACACCGCCGCCGCCGAGGCGATCGCCGCCCTGCACCCGGACCGGCCCGGCGCCGACGCCGCCCTGGCCCACCACTACGCCCGCGCGCACACCCCCGCCACCGCCGCCCTGGCCGCGCACCACGCCCGCGCCGCCGCCCTGCAGGCCGAACACCGCTTCGCCCCCCACGAGGCCGCCCGCCTGTGGCAGGACGCCCTCACCGCCCACGACCGCTCCGGCGAGGAGGACCCCCGCGCCCGCCTGGACGCCCTCACCGGACTGGTGCGGGCCCTGGCCCTCACCGGCCGTCTGGAGTCCGCCCGCCACCACCGCGGCCGGGCCGTCGCCGAGGCCGACCGGCTCGGCGACCCCGACCTGAGCGCCCGCGTCATCACCGCCTTCGACGTGCCCGCCCTGTGGCCCCGCAACGACGACCCGGGCCTGTCCGCGCACCTGGTCCGCGCCACCGAACGCACCCTGGCCGCCCTGCCCCGGGACCGCGAGGCCCTGCGCGCCCGCCTGCTGGCCGCCCAGGCACTGGAGATGCGCGGAACCCTCGACGGGCGCGGCGCCCGGGCCGCCCGTCTGGCCGAGCAGAGCGCCCGACGCCTGGACGAGCCCGCACTGCTCGCCCTGGCGCTCAACGCCCGCTTCATGCAGTCCTTCTCCCGCACCGGCCAGGCCCCGCAACGGCTGCGCATCGGCGCCGAACTGGTCGCGCTGGCCACCGAGCACTCCCTGGTCACCTTCGAGGTCCTGGGCCACCTCATCCTGGTCCAGGCCCACGCGGCCCTGGCCGACCTGGCCGCCGCCGACACCCACATGCGCGCCGCCGACCGGCTGGGCGCCCTCCACGAGATCCCCCTCGTGGGCGTGTTCACCCACTGGTACGCGGCACTGCGCCTGGCCGTGACCGGCACCGCCCGCGAGGCCGAGGCCGCCTACCGCACCGCGAGCGTGCGCCTGGCGGGAGGCGGCATGCCCGGCATGGAGGAGGGGCTGCTGGACCTGGCCCTGGTGTGCCTGCACCTGCAGCACGGCCACCCCCCGCCCACCACCGACGCCCCCGGCCCCCACGCACCGTGGATCCGCGCCCTCACCGACCCCGACCGGCCACCGCTGCCGCCCCGACCGCCCCCCGGGCTGCTCACCGAGGCCCTGGCCTGCCTGGGCGCCCGGGCCGCCGTCGAACGCGGCGACCGCGCCGCCATGGAACGGGCCCACAGCCTGCTGCTGCCCGCCGCCGGGGAACTGGCCGGGGCCGGCAGCGGACTGCTCACCCTGGGCCCGGTCGCCCACCAGCTCGGCGACCTCGCCCTGGCCCTGGGCGACCCCGGCCGGGCCGCAGGCCACTACCGCCGGGCCCTGGAGACCGCCGAGCGGGCCGGCGCACCGCACTGGGCGAGCGCCGCCCGCCGCGCCGCGGACGCACTGGGCTGAGCGCCCCGCACCCGCAGCCGGGTCCCGCGCCGGGGCGGCCGGGCCCGGCCACGGGTGTGGCAGCATCCCTGTCATGTCCGTACGCGAACTCGTCGTCCTGGGGACCTCCAGCGCGGTGCCCACCCGCCGCCGCAACCACAACGGCTACTTCCTGCGCTGGGACGGCCACGGCATCCTGTTCGACCCGGGCGAGGGCACCCAGCGCCAGATGCGCACGGCCGGGCTCGCCGCCACCGACATCACCCGCATCTGCCTCACCCACTTCCACGGCGACCACAGCCTGGGGCTGCCCGGCACCCTGCAGCGCATCGCCCGCGACCAGGTCCCCCACACCGTGCGGGTCTCCTACCCCGCCCAGGGCGAGGAGTACTGGCGCAGGCTGCGCCACGCCACCCCCTTCCGCGACACCGACGCCGTCCTGCCCCAACCGGTCGGCGGCCTGGGCGCCTGCCCGCTGGGCGAGGAGGACCTGACGCTGACCGCGTTGCCGCTGCGCCACTCGGTCCCCGCCTACGGGTACCGGCTCGCCGAGCCCGACGGGTGGCGGATGCTCCCCGAACGGCTGGCCGCCCACGGGGTCCGCGGCCCCCTGGTGGGACGCCTGCAGCGCGAGGGCGCGGTCACCACCGGCGACGGGCGCCGGGTGGAACTGGCCCAGTGCGCCCGCCCGCGCCGCGGCCAGGTGTTCGCGTTCGTCATGGACACCGCCGAGTGCGAGGGCGCCCTGGAACTGGCACGCGGCGCCGACATGCTGGTGATCGAGTCCACCTACCTGGACACCGAGGAGGGGCTGGCCGCCTCCTACGGGCACCTGACCGCACGCCAGGCCGGGCGCATCGCCGCCCGGGCGGGGGTGCGCACCCTGGTGCTGACCCACATCTCCGAACGCTACGAGCACAGCGAGGACCCGCTCTTCACCGCCCAGGCCGGCCAGGAGTTCGACGGCCGCATCGTCCTGGCCCAGGACCTGGACCGCATCCCCCTGCCGGCCCGCGACTCCTGAAGGGGCGCCCCCGCACGGGGCGGGCGCGCGGGCGCCGAGTTCACCACTCGGACACGGAGGAGCGCCGGGCGTTCACGCACCGTTGCGCCGCGCTCGCTACGTTCGCACCGTCAGCGCACCCGGCAGAAAGGCCCGGCACCCCATGCCCGCCTCCCCCCGATCCGCCGCCCGCCGCACCCTCGCCGTCCTGAGCGGCGCCGCCCTGGCGATGGCCGCCCTCCCGGCCTCCCCCCACGCCCTGGCCCAGACCGCCCCCGAACGCGTCATCCTCTCCCCCACCGCCGACCCCTCCACCTCCCAGACCCTCACCTGGCGCACCGACGACGCCGGCAGCCAGGTCCTGGAGATCGCCCCCGGGGCCGCCCCCGACCAGGTCACCCGCGTCCCCGCGCGCACCACCGCCCGCATCGGCGGCACCTACCACGCCGCCACCGCCACCGGCCTGGAACCCGACACCGCCTACCGGTACCGGGTCGGCGACGGGGCCGGCGCCGACACCCCCTGGCGCACCCTCACCACCCCCGCCCAGGACGCGCAGCCCTTCGACTTCCTCTACTTCGGCGACATCCAGAACGACATCACCCGGGGCGCCGCCCCCGTGGTCCGCGCCGCCCTGGCCGCCGAACCCGACGCCGAACTGGCCGTGCACGCGGGCGACCTCGTCGACAGCGCCAACAGCGACTCCCAGTGGGGGGAGTGGTTCGACGCCTTCGGCGCCCAGGCCACCGGCGGCATCAACCACATCGCCGCCCCCGGCAACCACGAGTACTCCGGCGCGAACCTGAGCGGCCACTGGGCCCCGCAGTTCCCCGGCGCCGCCAACGGGCCCGCCTCCGGCCGCGACCTGCCCCGGACCGTCTACCACACCGACTACCAGGGTGTGCGCTTCATCGTCCTGAACTCCAACTACCGCAACGCCGCCCCGCTCAACGCGTCGGCGTGGCTGCGCACCCAGCAGCAGTGGCTGGAGCAGGCCCTGAGCCAGAACCCCCACCGGTGGACCGTGGTCACCTTCCACCACCCCGTCTTCTCCAACAGCCCCGGCCGCGACAACGCCCCCCTGCGCCAGGCCTGGCTGCAGACCCTGGAGGAGTACGACGTGGACCTGGTCCTGCAGGGCCACGACCACTCCTACAGCCGCGGCAACCTGGTACGGAACCGCACCGGCGACCCCGACGTGCAGACCGGCCCCGTCTACGCGGTCACGGTGACCGGCCCCAAGATGTACGACGTCGGCGACGGCAACTGGACCGCCAACGGGGCCGAGGCCCGCGTGCAGCTCGGCCACACCCAGACCTTCCAGGCGGTGTCGGTGGACGGCGACACCCTGCGGTACCGGGCGCGCACCGCCCAGGGCACGGTCGTGGACTCCTTCACCATCGTCAAGGACCAGGACGGCAAGCGCGTCACCGACACCCTCTGACCCCCGCTCCCCCCTCCAGGGGTGTCCCCGTGTTCGGGCGGGGACACCCCGCCCCCCGGGGCGGCAGGAGCCTCCCGCACACGGCGCGCCCCCGGGCACGGCGCCCCGCGGACCACCTGCCCGCACCCGCCCGGACGCTTCGTCCGCGAACGCACCGTCCATGACGCATCCTGGAGGACATGCACGCTCCCGACGGATCCCGCCTGGCCGCCCTGGCCGCACTCCTGGCCGACCCCACCCGGGCCGGGGTGTGCCTGGCCCTGCTGGACGGGCGCGCCTGGACCGCCGGGGAACTCGCCCGCCACACCGGTGTGGGCGCCTCCACCATCAGCGCGCACCTGACCAGGCTCACCGAGGGCGGCCTCCTCGCCCAGGAACGCCAGGGCCGCCACCGCTACGTCCGCCTGGCCGACGCGGGCGCGGCCCGCCTGGTCGAGACCCTGGCCTCCCAGGCCGCCCCCGCCGCCGACCCCCCGCGCACCCTGCGCACCTCACGCGCCAACGAGGCCCTGGCCCGCGCACGCACCTGCTACGACCACCTGGCCGGACGCCTGGGCTGCGCCCTCACCGACGCCATGACCCGCCGCGGACTGCTCCGCCAGGACACCGGGTTCGCCCTCACCGAGGACGGCCTGGCCTGGTTCGGCGACCACTCCATCCCCCTGGAGCGCACCCGCTCACGCCCCCTGGCCCGCCCCTGCCTGGACTGGACCGAACGCCGCACCCACCTGGCCGGGACCGCCGGAGCCGCACTGTGCGCCCACGCCCTGAACGCGCGCTGGCTCACCCGGATCGGCTCGGGCCGCGCCCTGAGGATCACCGACCGGGGGGCGCAGGCCCTGGGGGAGGCCCTGGGCCTGGACGCGGACACACTTCGCTGAGCGCCGCAGCGTCCGCCCCCTACCGTCCTCCCATGACCTCCTCGCACACCCCCGCCACCGGGCCGCCCCGGCAGCCGCAGGCCTCACCGTGCTGCTGTGGGCCTCGGCCTTCGTCTGCATCCGCAGCGCCGGGGAGTTCTACTCCCCCGGCTCCCTGGCCCTGGGCCGCCTGGCGGCCGGCTCCCTGGTCGCACTCCTGGCGGCGACCCGCACAGGCCTGCCCGCCCGCGCCGCCTGGCCGGGCATCGCCGCCTCGGGCGTGCTCTGGTTCGGGGTGTACACGGTCGCCCTGAACCGGGGCGAGCGCGAGGTCGACGCGGGCACCGCCGCCATGGTCGTCAACCTCGGGCCGGTCCTCATCGCCCTGCTGGGCGCCGCGTGGTCGGGCGAGGGGCTCCCCCGCCCGCTGCTGTGGGGGACAGCGGTCGCCTTCACCGGCGCCGTGGTCGCGGGGATCGCCACCGCCGGCGCCGAGGACGCCTCCGTCCTGGGCGTCCTGCTGTGCCTGGTGGCCGCGGTGACCTACGCCGTCGGCACGGTCTGCCAAAAGCCCGCACTGCGCCACGCCTCCCCCCTGCAGGTCTGCGCGTTCGGCTGCCTGGTGGGCACGGCCGCGTGCGTGCCCTTCGCCGGGGACCTGGCCGCCGAGGCGGCCCGCGCCCCCGCCGCGGCCACGCTCAACATGCTCTACCTGGGGGTGTTCCCGACCGCGATCGCCTTCACCACGTGGGCTTACGCCCTGGCGCGCATGCCCGCGGGCCGGCTGGGCGCCACCACCTACCTGGTGCCGGTCCTGGTGGTGGTGCTCTCCTGGGCGGTCCTGGGGGAGACGCCCGCGCCGCCGGCGTTCGCGGGAGGGGCCCTGTGCCTGGCCGGGGTGGCGATCTCCCGCCGCCGTTCGCCCGCACCGCCCTCCCCCGCGCACGAGGGCCCGCCGACGGCGCCCTCCCCCGGCCGCGCATCAGGTGCGTGAGCGGCCCGCCTGCGGGCCGACGGTCCCCCCGCGCGAGGAGGCGGCGCCCCGGCCTCAGCCGCCGCGGGGGGCGTCCAGCAGTGCGCGGGCGCGCCGGTGCAGGTCCTCGACCTCGCCCGTGCGCGCCGCCCCGCGGGAGCGGGGCTCGCCCGAGGCCAGGGCGTGGGCCTCGCGCAGCGCGACCAGTGCGCGGGCCAGGCCCCGCCGGGCGGCCGGGTGGGCGCCGCCCTCCCGCTCCAGCGCCAGGCGGGCCCGCTCCCCCTCGGCCAGGGCGGCCTCCAGGTGCTCGTCGGCCCTGCGGTTGGCCAGCACGGCGCACACCACGATGCCCACCGCGGCCCCCAGCACGGTCGCCCACAGCCGCTCGGCCGCCAGGTCCTGCGCCCCGCCCGCCGGGTGGGCCAGCCCCGACAGGGCCAGGGTGAGCGGGGTGACGAACACGATCGCGTAGGAGTAGTTGGTGACCACCACCATCTCCGCGGCCATCTGGCACAGCACCACCAGCGCGATGACGCCCAGGGGCGAGTAGTCGAAGGAGAAGAGCACGGCCGCCAGGGCCACGCCCACGAGCGTGCCCAGGGCGCGCTGCAGGGTGCGGTGCCAGGTGGTGGTGACGTCGGTGGCCTGCAGGACCGACCCGGCCGAGACGGCCGCCCAGTACCCGTGGTCCATCCCCGCGGCCCAGGCCAGGGCCCCGGCGAGCAGGGAGGCCAGCCCCACCCGGGCCACCGAGACCGGGGTGGGCGAGGGGGAACGCAGCGCACCGCGCAGGCGCTCGGCCGCACCGGGCGCGGGGGTGCTGTGCCGGCGCAGGTGCTCGGCGTGGGCGGCCAGGGCGGCGCGCTCGCGGCCCGCGACCAGGGGCCGCACCCCGCGCTCGCGCCGTGTGCGGCGGGCGAGCTCGCCCATCTCGGCGGCGGCACGGGCGTCGCCGAGGGCGTCCCCCGTGCCGCCGAGCAGGGACTCGGCCCGGGCGGTGAGGATCTCCAGCGACTCCAGCACGGAGGCGCTCCCCGGCCGGGCGGGGCGGGTACGGGAGAGCAGCGTGGTCCAGGCGTGCTGCACGGCGGCCTCGGCGGCGGCGCGGGTGGCGCCGGTGGGCCCGCCCAGGTGACGGGCCAGGGCGTACAGGGCGCGGGAGACCGCCAGGCGCTCGGGGGCGGTGGGGTGGACCAGGGCTCCGGCCACGGCCGCGGCCCAGCACAGGGCGGCGGCCGCCGCGGTGACGGCCACCTCCAGGGGGAGCGCGGCCAGGGTCTGCGGGTTGTAGGCGGCCACACCGGTGGCGAAGACGAACATCAGCCCCGCGGGGGCGCCGAAGGCCAGCGCGTCGGAGAGGTACTTGGCTCCGGCGGCCACCAGGGAGCCCGCCAGGACCGCGGCCAGGGGGTGGGAGAACAGGGCCGCGGTGAGCCCGCCCACCGCCACCGCCAGGGTGAGGGCGGCGCCGACGACGGCCAGGACCCGGGCGCGGCGGGCGTAGGTGTCGTCGCGCGCGTACAGGGCGGTGAAGCAGCCCATGGCGGCGTAGGGCGCCAGGTCCACGCGACCCAGGGCGTGGAGCAGCAGCAGGGGCAGGGCCACGCACGCCCCCGCGCGCAGGGCGGTGAGGGTGACGTTGCCGTGGACGCGGCGGGGGGCGAAGGCCCCGCGGACACCGAGGACGCCGCGCAGGGACGCCACTTTCGACAAAAAGTAATTCACAAGTAAATTATATTAGGGTGGTCCACCGGCACACACCACCCGCGGAGAGGGAGACCTCCCCCACCAGGAAGGCCACCATGAGCGACGCCGTCTCCCGCTTCCTCCACAGCTGGACCCGCCTGCGCCCCGACCTGGACCTGTCCACCGTGGCCGCCATGGGCCGCGTCCTGCGCCTGGCCGCCCTGATGAACAACATCACCGAGGACGGCCTGGCCGGCGCCGAGGTCACCCGCCCCGAGTTCGAGGTCCTGGCCGCCCTGCGCCGCTCCCCCGACGGACTGCGCCCCCGCCAGCTCACCCGCGAGACCATCGCCTCGGGCGCCTCCACCACCAAGCGCCTCACCCGCCTGGAGTCCGCCGGACTCATCACCCGCACCCCCCTCGAACGCGACCGCCGCGAGGTCCAGGTCCGCCTCACCGACCGCGGCCGCACCCTGGCCGACACCCTCTTCGCCGCCCAACTCGACCGCGAGGCCACCGTCCTGGCCCCCTTGAGCACCGACGAACAAGCCCAGCTCGCCGACCTGCTCGCCCGCGTCCTGGCCCCCATCGACCGAGCCTGAACCCGTACCGGCCCCACCACCCGGACGTCCACCACCACCCACCCCCGCCCCACCACACCCACCAGGACCCCCTCATGAGCCGCGAACCCCACACCCGCCTCGCCCGAGCCCTGACGGCCCTGCTCCAGGACCCCCGCCCCGTCACCGGCGTCCAACGCCTGCGCGGCGGCAGCAAGAAGGGCGTCTACCGCCTCACCCTCGACCACACCGACACCGTCATCGCCTACCTGTGGCACAGCACCGAGGACTACTGGCACCCCGGCGCCGCCCACAGCCAGGACCCCGCCGACCCCTTCTCCCACGCCTCGGGCCCCCACCTGTTCACCGCCGCCCACCGCGCCCTGACCGACCTGGGCGTACGCGTGCCCCGCCTGCTCGCCCACGACACCACCGGCACCCACCACCCCGGCGCCATCGCCCTGGTCCAGGACGTGCCCGGCCCCACCCTCGAAGAACTCCTCGAACGCGACCCCGCCGCGGCCGCCCCCGTCCTGGACCGCCTCGGCGCCTTCCTGCGCACCATGCACGCCACCACCCACCCCGGCTTCGGCAAGGTCCACCACCTCACCACGGGAGGCCGCCCCCACGCCCCCTCCTGCGAACAGACCGTCCTGGACCGCGCCCTGGCCGACCTGGACGAGGCCGCCGCACGCGATGCGCGCCTGCACCCCCACCACGCACGGCTCACCAGCGCCCTGCACACCCTGGCCCACCGCATCACCCCGCGCCGCGAACACGTGCTCATCCACGGCGAACTCGGCCCCGACCACGTCCTGGTCGACACCGACGGAACCCCCGTCCTCATCGACATCGAGGGCATGATGTTCTTCGACGCCGAATGGGAGCACTCCTTCCTGCGCCTGCGCTTCGGCGAACACCACCCCCGCCTGCGCACACGCACCCCCGACCCCCACCGCAGCGCCCTGTACGACCTGGCCATGCACCTGTCCCTGGTCGCCGGCCCCCTGCGCCTGCTCGAGGGCGACTACCCCGACCGCGCCTTCATGCTCTCCATCGCCGAACACCACCTGGCACGCGCCCTGCAGACCACCGCCTGACACACTCGCCGACCATGGACACCATGGACACCTTCGACCACCTGTGGAACACCGACACCGTCTGGCTCAACACCGCCCAGTACGGCATCCCGCCCGCCCCCGCCCACCAGGCCCTCGACCAGGCCCTGCACGCCTGGAGGTCGGGCACCGGCGACCCCCTGCACTGGGGGCGGGCCGTCCACGACACACGCACCAACCTGGCCGCGCTCGTGCACGCCCCCGCCCAGGACATCGCCCTGGGCACCGCGGTCTCCCAGATCACCGGCACCCTCGCCGCCTCCCTGCCCGCCGGGGCCCGCGTCCTGGTCCCCCAGGACGAGTTCTCCTCCCTCGTCCTGCCGTGGCTGTCCCAGGCCGACCGCGGCGTCACCGTGCGCACAGCCCCCCTGCAGCACCTGGCCGAGAGCGTGCGCCCCGACACCGACCTGGTCGCCTACAGCCTGGTCCACTCCGCCACGGGGCGCATCGCCCCCACCGCCGACATCGCCTCCGCCGCACGCGCCCACGGCGCGCGCCTGGTGGGCGACGCCACCCAGGCCGCCGGATGGCTGCCGGTACGGGCCACCGACTTCGACGCCCTGCTCGGCGCCGCCTACAAGTGGCTCATGGCCCCGCGCGGGCTGGCCTTCGCCTACCTGTCACCGGCACTGCGCACCGAGCTGCGCCCCCACAACGCCGGCCCCGCCGCCACCCGGGACCCGGCCGCCTCGCTCTACGCCGGCGACCCGGCCCCGGAGCTGTCCGAGACCGCCCGGGCCTTCGACACCTCCCCCAACTGGTTCGCGTGCGTGGCCGCGGCCGCCTCCACCCGCGTGCTCCTGCAGGCCGGAGTGGAACGGGTCCGCGACCACAACGTCGCCCTGGCCGACCGCCTGCGCGCCGCCCTGGGCCAGGAGCCCGGCGGGTCGGCGATCACCTCGGTGGAGCGGCCCGGGGCCGCCGAGCGCCTGGCGCGCGCGGGGATCGTCACCACGAGCCGGGGCGGCGGGACACGCCTGGCCTTCCACCTGTACAACACCCCGCAGGACGCCGACCTGGCCGCGCGCGCCCTGCTCTGAGCCGCGGGCCCGGCGGGGGCACGGCGCGGTGGCCGCAAGGACGCACGGCCCTGCGGGCCGGGCCCTCACCCCGCACCGGCCACCGCTCCCGCACCCGTGCGCCCCGGATCAGTCCCGCGCCGGGCCAGGGCGGACGTTGCCCAGCTCCCGGGTGACCGCGATCTCGATGGCGACCCGCCCGGGGTTGGGGCGCGGGGCCCGGTAGCGCCCGGTGTACAGGCGCACCGCCTCGGCCACCGCCTCCGGGTCGCGCGTCACCGTGGCCGTGCCCTCCAGGGTGGACCAGCGCGCACCCTCCACCTGCGACACCGACACCCGCGCCCCGGGGTGGGCGGCCAGGTTGCGCGCCTTGAAGCTGGCCCCGTCGGCGATCACCCGGACCAGGCGGCGCCCGGGGTCGTAGGTCGCCCCCACCGGGACCTGGTGGATGCTGCCGTCCGGACGCGGACTGGCCAGCGTGCAGATGCGGCGCTCGCTCCAGAAGGCGAGGAAGGGGTCGTCGGGGATCTGGGACACGGGCGGCTCTTCTCTGGTCGTCGAATCAGGGCACGGCTGAGGACCCCAGGATCCCAGAACCCCGGGTGTGCGGTGGCGCACACCACATTGACGCGTCAAACTCCGTCAATAAACTTGAGTCCATCAGCATCAAGTTATGTTTCTGAGACTTTCTCGGGGGTTCACACCATGCTCCTCACCCGCACCATCCCCTTCGACCCCACCCGCGCCGCCACCGCCCACCAGCGCACCGTCCCCATGGACATCCTGCGCACCGAGGACGAACTCCTCGTCCGGCTCGACCTGCCCGGCGCCGACGCCGACAGCATCGACCTGGAGGTCGAACGCGACGTACTCACCGTCAACGCCCGGCGCCCCGCCCGCCAGGAGGGGGCCGCCCCCGTCCTGACCGAGCGCCCCACCGGCCCCTTCACCCGGCGCCTGCGCCTGGGCCGGGACCTGGACACCGACAACATCGGCGCCGACTACACCGACGGCGTCCTGACCCTGCGCCTTCCCGTGGCCGAGAAGGCCAAGCCGCGCAAGATCCTCCTGGACCAGGGCGGCGCGACCCTCTGACGCCCACACGGCCGAGGGGGCGCGGGGCCACGGGGAACCCCCCGCCCCCTCGGCGCGAGAACGCCCGGGGGCGCCC